>CAZYZZ010000006.1:0-22630 GCA_964651995.1 Microcaldota archaeon | reverse complement strand
ATCATATTTCTGAGAGGTCATATTTTATCTCTCACTTTCTTATTTTATTTATCCGAGAAGGAGCTAGTTAGTTATATATCAAAAATAAGTACATTTAAATACACTATTATACACATATTATAACATGTACAACCATCGCTCAAGGCCAGAGTGGATAGAAAAACTTCAAAGGGAATATATGCTAACAGGATCCAATCTGGAGGCTGGAGAAGGACTGATCAGGCAGCGCATGGAAGAGGCCATTCAAAAACCCATGGCAGAGGCAAGCAATGAGATCCGCCATATACTGAACCTGGCAGTGCTCAGCGATCCTGCTATCATGATTGCGATGGAAATTGCAGCAAAAAAGAACATCTACGAGGTTGATGCTGCACTCAGCGATATTTATCCTTCTGACAATGTTCTTGCAAAAGGTATTGAGCTTCTTGGACAGCAGGGAATGGTATTTGCATTGATGTCACACTCGCATGAGCACATAGTAGAAAGAGAACCGGGAGAAGGGCCAAAATCAATGAGAAAAATCAAAAGGTTCCCATCAGGATTTAGCAATAGTGATAGGGGGGTAGTTGCAAAGCAGACGGAAAAATCAATTCTTGAGGCAATCGATGTGCTCTCTGGAGGAAGACCACTCCCAAGCGGAGTCCTTTCAGTAGATTCGCAACAGATTAGCGAATTTCTCTTTTCAAGTTCGAGCATTCTTAGTGACCGGCTAAAGATCGAAATAATTGAAGTGCTAGCTAAAAATGAATGCCTTGACCCAATTGCAGGAATGGCAAGGAATGCCTGGGAAAGCAAAACAGTAAGGGAAGTGGCAGACAAAACCCTGATGGCACTACAGATTCCAATAGATAGCCTTGATAGCATGCAGGCATTTAGAAGACTAAAAGTTGTAGATGAAAAGGCACCTGCAAAGCCAAGGCAGCCGTTGAAAAAGCCAAAACTTACCAACTAAAAACTGTTTAAATAGTTCTACTTTTATTTATCTGCCATATGCCAACTAGAGTAGCAGTCATTGACAGGGATTTATGCATCGAAAAGCGATGCGGATACGCATGTTCAAAAGTGTGTCCACCAAACAGGATGGGAGAAGAGTGCATAGTTATTGAGGAAGACGGAGTATTTCCTGTAATATCCGAAAACATTTGCATCGGATGCGGACTATGTGTCAAAAAATGCCCGGTAAAATGCATTGCGATAATCAACCTTGCAAGAGAACTTGAAAACCCGATCTTCCAGTATGGAATCAACACATTCAGGGTCTACGGGCTTCCGCTTCCGGAAAACGGAGCAGTATCGCTGGTTGGAAAAAACGGAATTGGAAAAACAACTTCAATCAAGCTGCTGAGCAGGGCAATTCTGCCGAATTTTGCTATCTTGGACAGGAAACTGAGCGAAGATGAGATGCTTGAGAAGCTTCCTATTGATACCAGAAGATACTTCAAGGAGAACAATGATATCAGAGTAAGCTCCAAGCCGCAGAACATTGACCGGATCAGAAAATTATTTGACGGAACAGTAGAAGAGCTTCTTGGAAAGATCAGTGCCGGAGATGTAAGCAAAATTGCAGAGCGCTTCAAGATTGAAAAGATCATAAAGCGAAAGATCTCCCAGCTCTCAGGCGGAGAACTACAGAAGGTTGCAATTGCAACAGCATACATGAAGGATGCTGACATCTATTACTTTGACGAAGTGACAAACTACCTCGACATAGAAGAAAGGCTTCGGGTTGGAGTCATACTCAGGGAGCTTTCTGAAAAAAAGAAAGTTTTGATGGCAGAGCATGATCTTACCCTGCTTGATTATGTAAGTGACTATGTATACCTTTATTACGGAGAGGAAAACGTCTATGGGGTTGTTTCCGGAATAAAGAATACAAGGGCTGGAATCAACGAATATATTGCAGGCTATCTGAAAGATGAGAATGTGCGTTTCAGAACCTATGAGATCACATTCAGCAAGCACAGCGAGGGGGAGCTGAAGACAAAGCCGATCCTAAGCTATGATGCCATGAAAAAAGACTTCGGAGGCTTTGTATTCACAAGCGATGCCGGAGACATAAGAAAAGGAGAGATACTTGGCATTGTCGGAAAAAACGCACTTGGAAAATCAACTTTTGTAAAAATACTTGCAGGAGAAGAGAGCGCAGACAAGGGAGAGAAGATCCCGCTGAAAATATCATACAAGCCCCAGTATATTGCTGCAGAAGATAAATCAGTGCTTGAGGCACTATCCCACTGCAAGGGAATTGTATTTGAGGAATGCAAAAGAAAACTGAACCTGAACACTCTTCTTGAAAAGAAACTGAACGAGCTTTCGGGCGGCCAGCTGCAGAGGGTTGCCCTCACAGCAGCACTGTGCCAGGATGCAGACATTTACCTTTTTGATGAGCCAAGTGCCTTCCTTGATATTGAGCAGAGATTTGAATTTGCAGCTCTCTTGAGAAAAGTGATCAGTGAAAGCGGAAAAAGCGCTTTTGTAGTAGACCATGACATAATATTCATTGACGCTATTGCAAACAGGCTTCTTGTCTTTGATGGGGAGAGCTCTGTCAAGGGACATTCATCTGCTCCTCTTGACAAAAAGGCAGGAATGAACAGCTTCCTGAAGGTTGCCGGAATAACAATGAGAAGAGACAAGGACAGCGCCCGGCCAAGGATCAACAAGCCAGGGAGCCAGCTCGATACAATGCAAAGGGAATCAGGAGAATACTACGGATGAGCTTGCAAACATTAAAAAAATATAAGAGCTTACCTTGAGCATGGCAAAAACATTAAAGAAAATCTGGATGGATGGCAAGTTTGTTGACTGGAAAGCTGCCAATATCCACATCATGACCCATGCTCTTCATTACGGAACTGCTATTTTTGAAGGAATGAGATGTTATGAAACCATTAACGGCCCTGCTGTTTTCCGGATGAGAGACCACTATGAAAGGCTGCATCATGGAATGAAAACATATGAATTCAAGATCAAATACAGCGTTGACCAGCTTCGAAAAATAACAAAGGAACTGATAAGGAAAAACAAGGTCAAAAGCTGCTACCTTAGGCCCATAACCTACCTTGGACATACGAATATCGGAATCGGACTGAACAAAGCTTCATACAACCTAGCAATTGTACCGGTTCCATTTGGGAAATACTTTGGAAGCAAATTCGAAAAAGGAATAACCTGCAAGATCTCAAGCTGGAAGAGGATCAGTGCTGATATCATGTCACCGCATGTAAAGGCAAGCGCAAACTACCTCAATTCAGTTCTTGCAAAAAAGGAAGCAATGAGCTCGGGCTTTGATGAGGCGATTATGCTCACTGAAAATGGAAGGGTTTCCGATGGCTCCGGAGAGAACATATTCATTGTTGATAATGGTGAGCTGATCACTCCTCCGCTTCACGACGGGGTTCTAAAGGGGATAACAAGGCAGAGCATCATTGAGCTTGCAGAGGAGATGAGCATTCCTGTAAGGGAAAGGTCAATCCTAAGAGACGAGGTTTATACTGCAGATGAGGTGTTTTTGACAGGAACAGCAGCAGAAGTCACTCCGGTAATAAACATTGACAGAAGAAAGATAGGCAGTGGTCCAGGGCCGCTTACAATCGAGCTTCGGTCAGCATTCTTCAATGTAGTCCATGGAAAGGATGAGCGATTTGAAAAATGGCTTGATTATGTAAATTAATTTCTAATGCAGTAGTGCTGTTCGCAGCTGTATCCCTCATTGCAATCATGATCAAGCTGGCACTCTACGCAGAGATAATAATCCATTGACTTGTGCTCCTCTGACCATCCAGTGACCAGGCATGTGCGTTTTCCATCCTTGCAATTCTCGCATTTTCCCTGGCATCCTATATCTGGCCCGCACTTGGAAAATTCTGCATATAATTGGCTCTCAAGATAGCATTTGCCGTTAAAGCAATGATCAGCATTAGTGCAATCTTCCTTGAATTTGCACTCCACATCAACGCAATGTCCCTTGACACAGTCTTTCATATCCCTGGAGCTGCCGCAATCTCCAAATCCATCGCACTCATCCCCCCACGGACTTGTAAAAATATCAACTTTCTCAAGAGGCTCTGAAACTGGCTTATCCGGTTCAGTTGGATCTAGGGACTCATCAGTTTTTTCAGGAGCAGATATTGCTTGATTTTCTGGTTCAGTAGGATAATCAATAGCAGTCACTTTAGGCTCCCCTCCCAGGCAGCCAGCAAACAAGAGAGATGCAAGTAATAAGTAAATCAGAATTTTCATTTCAGCTCACAGTTCCTAGATAAGAAGCCATGCAATAAAAAGATTGCTAATTTTGATTGTGGTAAAATAAAAAAAGAAAAATTATTCTGAAGGACCTGGAACACACCTGTGCTTGACGCATGCAAATCCTTCTTTGCATGATGAATCAAACATACACTCAGTGCAGATTGCTGTTGTGGTCTGCTCATCGCCAGAACCGCTGCTTGTAAATGTACAGGTATATTCTCCATCATCACAGTTTTCGCAGACGCCATGGCAGAGACATTCGTCGTTTGATTGGTCTGCACAGCAGGTCTCGAATTTTTCCTCAAGATCAGATTTCATAAGGCATTCTCCATCAAAACAAAACTCTGTTCCCTCAGGACAATCACTTCTGAAATTGCATTCGATATCAACGCAATGGCCCCGCACACAATCCTTGAGATCATCAAAGCTGCCACAGTCCCAGGATTTTTCACATTCAGTTCCCCAGACATCATCCTCAGTTTCAGTGACATCAGGCATTTCATCTTGGCTTTCCTGGTTTTCTGTACTCTCAGGAGTTGTGCCTGGCTCCGAAGCAGGCTCTGTACTATCAGAGACTGATTCCTGTTCTGAGACCACACATCCAGCAAACAAAAGAGATGCTAGCAATAGGTATATCATGATTTTCATAAAACTCACAGTTCCTAGATAAGAAGAGATCCAATAAAAAGATTGGTGATTGATTCAGCTAGTTCAAAAACAGAGAGATTAAGCTGCTTTTTCCATTTTTTGCATAAAATTCAGAAATAACTTATTAATACTAGTTATGTGTCAAATAGTACACTAAAGTGATATTTATGAAAGGAAGAATCAAGAGGGCAGTAGGAAGGAGCCCGCCTAAAACACCGGATAAGATGCAAGATGTCAGAGCAAAAGATGATCAAAAAGAACCGCTTTTTGAAAAACAGCGAGATGTGCCTCCCCCTCTTCGTGAATCCAGATGGGCTTTTACAGAACCCAGATTAAGAGAAGTTAACAAAGAAGATCAGATAGCCGAATTGATATCGAAAATGAGAGTGCCTGGAGATGAGGGTTGCAATGCTTCCAAGGAACTTGTTCAGATTGGAAAGCCGGCTGTTCCGCTATTGATAGTAGCGCTCAGAGATCCTGATTATAAGGTGCAGGTGAGAGCTGCAAAAGCTCTTGGAGAAATCGGGGACAATATGGCTGTTCCAGCACTGCTTGAGGCAATCGGCGGCAGGCATCCGAATTTGTCAATGAACCGCACGGAATTACTTGTGTGGGAAAGCGCTGCGCTTGCACTTAGAAAAATCGTAAATGGCAAATAGATTGCAACCCGACGCCAATTATATTTAAACACTTGCGCCCCTAACCTGAATAGATTGCATAGGGGTCGTGTGCTAACCTGGTATGCTACAGCCTTCGGGTGGATTTTGTCCATGCTTCTCTTCGGGCAAAATCCTCAAAGGTCCTGAGGAAAAAAAAGAACTGGAAGTGCAAAATCTTCCATGGATTGAGTTGGTCCTCAGGAAGTTTGATGAAGCTTTAACCTCATGATCATATAGGGAAAGTTTCAAGGAACAGGCTGTGATCTGAGTTCAAATCTCGGCGACCCCATTTTGAACTTGTGAAAAAATCAATCGGAACTATCAGACCTGTCAGAAGACCACTGGCGGTGTGGATTGTGAAGTCCACCCTCATCACCACGAGAGAGAGCTTCCAGCCTCTCAAATGCCATATCCCAATGCGATTCAATAATTTTTCCTTTTTCTCCATTGACAAAATGCCCCCTACCAAGTGCATTTCCGACCGAACCAAGGGCCCTTATAATTCGACGAGTAAGATTGGCAGGATTATTGGATCGGCCAATCATATCATAGAGCGGATCTACGCTAAGCAGTTCTGCCTTCAGTCCTTTGCGCTCACTCAGCAAAGCTATGCTCGTATTGATAGTATTGACGGATTTTCTAAGCCTAAAATCATAATAATCATTTCTGGACATGGTATAACCTCAGGCAATACATTAGTTACAAAGAGTTTATATTAATGTAGGTAGGGAAAAGCTACATAAAACTTTTCCAAGTAGATAATCTGATGGAAAATTACCGCATGGTTGGAAGGACAGCAAGCATAGAGGAAGCAGAGCAGATTTCAGAGCAATACCAGATGCGCGGATTCAAAACAAAAGTAATCAAGAAAAAACAGGGAAACCTCGCATTGTACGAGGTCTGGGCAGCCAAATCAGAGAATCATCTGATGTAGCGAACCGGAGGCACCTCAGGATGTATTTTTGAGATTGCAGTCTTTCTTCTGCTCAGCTCTTCCTGGAAATCATCCCAGATTTTCTTCCCGTCCTTGCTTGGAATGATCTTTACAACATATAAGTTCCTGTATCTTGAAGTAGGAGACATCGGAGTATAATCATTTAGGACATAGTTTCCCTTTTTGAGTTTTTTTCGAAGTTTTTTGTGAACTGGAAGTATCAGAAGGTTCTTGTCCCACATGCGGATGACTGCCTGGACAGAATCATCAGAGCTTTCAACCCCTTTATGCGTTGGAGATATAATATATTCTACAATTCCTATGTGATACATGCATACGACCTCAAAACTAGTTCTTGGTTATCCTATTTAAACTATGCACATTTGACCCTTGGATCTATGGAAAAGGGACATGAGCCTTTTTTGAGATATGCTTCAAGACCCCTGTTTATTGTGACATCAAAGCTGACATCCACCTCCCCATTTTCTTTAGAGACAGTAAAGGAATCGCCCCCAAAAAATTCAAGAGCGCGAAGATCTCCATCTGCTGATCCGTCGAAATTTTTCCTAAAGGATATGTTCTCGACTTTTCCAAAAACAACCAGGACAAATTTAAAATCAATTCCCTGCTCGTCGATTTTCGATGTTTTCAGCTGGACTGCACCAATGATCTTCCCATCATCATTTGATAGCATTACTGCATAGAGGTTTTGATTTTCTGATATCCCAGGTTTTTTTGAAGCTAAAGCAGGTGCTGCACGGGGAAGAGCTGTATGTGAAGTAGCTGCGCATCCCATTATCGTGCTTGCGAGCAATGCGCATCTGGCAAAATTGTATAGTTGCCTTTTGATAGAACCTGTGTTCATGGATCGCACTCTGGAGCTTTTTTCTAATTTTGCCATTATAGAGATATGATCCAAAATATTTAAATCAGGATTGTACATCACATATCACACATTTTATTACTTCACTCAAAAAATTCTTCGAGGTTAGGATTTACTTTAAAATCACAATTTTTTGTGTTTTTCAACTAGTTCTTTAGAAAACCTAACACAAACTCACACCAAAATTAGCAATATTTATAAATCCATTCAACTTCATTTAGTGCCCTTGGGAGAGGCGGGAGGTCGGTCCCGGCCTTTTTTGGGAAACCACTTTGGGAGGGGTGGATAAATGGGTGGATATGAAGTCCCTGCAATAGGGTTCAATGAAGCTGTCTATAGACAGGAGTTCGCAGCTATCCTTGCAAAAGGAACTGCAAATTTGGTCAGAAATGCTCAGGATCCAAATGCATTTCTTGCAGCATATGACCAGATGGATTCTGAACTTGCTGCTTTGACAGCTGCCCATTGTCCTCCAAATTCTGTTTTAACTTCAATGAAAGAAGAGTTCCAAAGGACTGTTCAATCAATAATAACAAGTTATGATGTTGATCTGCAGTCAGTATATGGAAACCGTATAAGAAAGGTTTGCTCTCTTGTTCTCTGCAATCTCCAGCCAGATGAAATGGTGAGAATAGATAAAGTCCAGGAGCAGGCAGCAGGAGCCCTTGTCCAGGAAGGCTACCTGCCAAAAAATGCAAGGAGGCTTCTTGCTGAGCTCACGAACATGAATGCTGGCAACATATACGAGATAATCAGGAAAATGGGGGGTAGGAAAGACATGCTATTTCTACCATTTCTCAGCGCGCTTGAGAAAAAAGGCAGCACTAAGGTAAAAAATGAAGCTGCAAATGCAAAGGCAGAGATACTCTCGACTGTTTCTCAGCCACCAAAAATGCCAAGAATCCAAAGGCTGGAGCCAAGACCAATTAGAAGGATTCGGGCAAAAGTCTAATATTCTGCTGAAGGCAAAGAAATGCGGAATGTAGTCCTAATTGGGTTTGAAGTAAACGAAATGTCCCCTCCAAAACCCTGAAGTGCTTTGGCACAGGAATATAGTCCAACCCCTCTTCCCTCTTCGCTTGATACTGGTTTTTTCAGAAGGGTTTGTGCAATTTCTTCTGGGATTTGAATGCCGTCATTTTCAATAAGAAGGTATGTCAGCCGCTCATCGCGAACAGCTCGTATGTCAATTCTTCCAACATCGACAATTCCATGGGTTGCTGCATTGAGAAGAACATTCCACATGGCAAGCTGAAGATCAGAAACAACCACATTTACATGAAAAATTGGTGATACCAGATTAGTTACTCTCACATCTTTTCCAGTCAAAAGAATAGGTTTTTCTGTCAGATCAATGACATCGTCGCAAAGATCGCTGAGGTTTTCAGTAGTCAGTTCCGTCTTTCCAAAAAGAAGACGGTTTGATCTTGTGCAAAGCTGAGAAATCAGTTTAGTGACTGTTGTAAGCTCGCTCAGCATTTTTGCTGCTTCCTCATGGTCTCCATTTGACAGGGCATGGAGAAGCAAATCATGGTTTCCAGTCAGCGGAACCAGGAGATTGCTAAGATCATGCATAATGCCGCGGGAAACTTCATATCTGAGTTTTTGATCAAGAAGCTCTGCAAGATCCTTGGCATTAGTGCTGCGGGATACGACATGGCAGGTTGCATCCTTGCCATCGATCTGGAATTGGAATTTTCGCCGAGAGAGAGGATGGTCGGATCCAGAGAGCTCATCAAAAGAGCTGGTGGAAAATACCCTCCTCCCCTCAGCGCGAATCTCGAAGCCACCACCCATCGCTCCGATCATCTGTTCCATCAAAGGTGCAATTGAGTAGAATGAGCTAAAGGCTGTGGCCTTTGGAACTATTGTCGAATGCTTAACTGTGCGCTCAGGTAAACCCGAGACGGGCAGCTTTAGTTTCGGACCGTTATTACCCACAAATACACCATTTCTTGGACATTATATAAAGCGATGTTTTACGGATTGTGGTCTCCCACAAACACACCACTTTATTAACAAATATATAAAGTAATACAAAAGCATATAAATGTTACATTGCAAATATAAAAAATATAGTATTGGGGGTCTGTAATGAAAAAATCACAGGATGAAACGAATTTTTTATCCATGGACTTAAAGGAATTTCTACCCCAAAAATTAATACACATTTCTCCATTTTCTCCTTCGCTTCATTATTCTCATGCCATCTTCGAGGGAATGAGCCTGATAAAAACAGATGGTAGGTTGCTGCTTTTTCATCCTTGGTTGAATATTGAGAGGATGAGGCACAATTCCAAAGAAGTCGGAATAGACATGTCCAAATTCTCTGATAAAAAAATTATAGAGAATATATTCACACTTGCTATATTGAATGGATTCCATAAAGGAAGGCTCAAAAGTCCAGTAGTTCAGAGAGCAAATAAATGCATTAACAGATTTTATGTCCGTCCTCTTTTATTTGTAGAATCAGATTCACTTGGACTTGGAGCAAAGATGAGACCAAGATTTCTTATGGGAATCAAACAAATGGGAGAATATATCAATTATGATGTACTTTCAGGCATTAATGTAATTCTCTACCCAAAACCAAGGATTCTTCCGTTTTCATCGATAAAAACTACAAGCAATTACCAGCTTGGCATAATTTCACGAATGAAAATGAATCAATACAATCAACGTTATCAAAGAGACTGTGTTGAGACACTCTTTTTCAATCAAAACAATGATCTGATCGAAGGAAGTGGAGAAAATATCGTTTTGCTTCGGGAAAATGAATTGATTTCACCAGCTCCAAAGGAAGGTGCAATACCTGGAATCACTTTGAGAATGCTGACCATGATAGCAAAGAAAAATGGCTTCAAGTTCAGATTTGGGACATTTCAATTGAAAGATCTTGATGATACTGACTGCCTGTTCTTTACTGGTAATGCTGCTGGAATGATCCCAATTTCAAATATTGACGCGGTTAGTGAGAAATTTTTCCACAAAAAAACACACAAGTTCCAAAGTGCGTCAAATAAGTCATTCAGATTTTTACGAGAAGAATATGAAAAAATGGAAATAGGGGAGCCTGGATATGAGAAATTCCACACAGAGCTTACTGAGTGGGTGGATGAGAAAGAACAGTCCAGATTGTATTCTTGCGCATCAAGATTTTTGCAAAAAATTGAGAGAATGGATAGAAAGGGCATCTGCAATCTTTCTGGAAATGGGCCAATGCCGCATGCCTGTACAAACCAGGTCCAAAACAATGGCCTGATCAAAATGTTTGGAATGCAAAGCTTCTATGGATGAGGTGTTTAAAGTAAAAAGTGGAGTGGATTGGGCTGATTTGAGTACTGGAACGCTTTACATCAGAGAGAAAAAGCTTTCGACATTGATCGAGAATTCTGATTTTATTGACTCGATATTCCACACTTGGATAGAAAAAAAACCCAGAGACAATGAAAAAAAGATGCTTAATTCTGTTTTAGTCAGTTTTATTGGGGGATGGAGCATCATACCTCCGGTGGTTTTCTCAGCAAGGCTTGCTGCAACAACAAAGGCTCCGATGGCACAGTGCTTAGCATCAGGCTTTAGTGCCAGTGGTCCCGCCCATACTTCTGCAATTGAAAAAATAATGGATATATATCTGACAACTGACATTGACGATATCGAAGGGTTTGTTGAGGGGAAATTATCAAAATCTGAAAAAATTCCGGGCTTTGGGCACCCGGTATTACATAAAGACCCTCGGCCAGCCATTCTGAGAAAACTCGCAGAAGACAATGAGATAGTTGGAGATGCGATTAGAAAATATGACAAAATTCTGGACATCCTGACAAAAGAGAAGGGAATCTTTGCCAATATAGACGGTATGGCCGGGGCGATACTGGTTGATTTAGGTTTTAGGGACCAGTCATTTGGACCTGCATTTTTCTTGATGGGAAGATCATTAGCAATGACGGCACATATTATTGAAGAATATAGAAACCCCGCATTCTCTGCACTGAACTTAGTACAACCTGGATTTGAAAAAATAAAATACAAATACCGTGATACTCTTGAGAAATAGTCTTGGATTCGTTAAAGATATTCTTGAGATTACTATGCCAAATAGGGCTTTGACGGCCTGCCTTGCATTCTCATCAGGTTTTGTATTAACTGGGTACCTGGAATTGCCGGTTTTGATTCTTGGGATTATGACAATAATTTGCACATATTGTCCAATGGCAATTTACAACAACATCCTTGATATCAAAGGAGACAAAATAAATGCTCCGGACAGGCCGCTTCCCAGTGGAAGAATAAGCATCAAATTTGCCAAGACTCTTATGATAGGCATGATCGTCTTAAGCTTTATCATGGCATATTTTGTCTCAACATTCTTTTTCTTGGCCATATTGCTGTGGGTAATTATGGGATACATCTACTCCAAGCATACAAAGTCGGTTTGGTTCTTGTCATATTTCACTCTCGTAACCACACACATCATCATACCAATAATCTCCGGATATCTTATTTTTGGAGTTTTTGACACGAAATTACTGATGATTGTTATTTTCATGTATGTAACAGAGGTAATTGCATTTTCACTTAAAGACTACAAGGACATTGATGGAGACCGAAAAATGAGTATGAATACTCTCCCAATACATTTTAACAAAAAAGTAGCTGTGAAAATAACTGCAGCTGGTCTGATATTTCCGCTCTTTCTCTCATGGTTTCCATGGCATTTTTTTGAATTGTCAATCTATTTCATCATAATTTATATTTTGGCAGGGTTAGTCAGGTCACATTTTGCCAGAAAGCTCATAACAGATTCCTCGCCAGCATCTGCGATAAGCATACTTAAGAACTTTAGGTATGTCTTACTACTTGAAATGTTTGCCTGGTGCTTATCTTGATATCAAACATGTTTAGCAAATTAATGGCTTTGAAAATCTTAAAATACAATGAAGGAAATATTACGATTAAGGATAGGCCTGTTGTTTTTATGCCAGTAGAAATACTGATTTTCATGCAAGAACATATGGAAAAGATTAACGGAAAGGACGAAGCAAAAAAATTTATGATTGATGCTGGTAAAACCCAAACAAAGACAGGCTCAAAAAAATATTTTTTAGAGAAAAAAGATCTGGCAAGAATACTGAGCAAGGTTTCTATGACTGGAGATCCTTCTCTTGAAATGGGTCGGGAGGTATTAAAATTTGCAGGATGGGGGGACCTTAGGATTGAAAGGTTTGGCAAGAACAAGGATCAAATCCTGGTAAAAACATCAAATTCTCCCTTTGCTGAGGAATATTTGAAAAAAAGAGGCAAAAGCAATCAGCCGGTATGTCATTATCTCTCAGGGATACTGCTAGGAGTTGCCGAATCTGCATATAATGCAGAATATTCAGTTGTTGAAAAAAACTGCAGGGCAACAGGAAAATCAAAAATGTGCATATTTGAAATGAAGAAAAAGGCTACTCGGAGAGTTTGACTCCGCCCTTGCTTATTTTAAATTCATTGACGCCTTCAAGATAATTGCTTCTCCTCATCTTTACAATAGAAAGCGTTCTTGTAACCTCAGAACCTCCAATTACATGATAATCGAGTAAAATAATACCGTCACAAGCAAACTCACTGATAGTATCCCTTGAAAACCAGTGAGAATCCTTAGACAATTCTGAGATTAAGAAGGATGTACACCCAAATTTTCGAATTCTGCTCATCACAGTATATAACAGCTGTTTTTTTATTTCATCTCCCATACCAATAGGAGGATGGAAATTCGTCTTTTTTAGAAAATCGATCAGATCTTCTGGTAGATTTTTATAAGTCCCACAATAAACATAGACGATAGATAAAGAATCTAAGACAATTCTTTTTGCACCGATTCTTTTGATATGCTTTTCAATATCATCAAGCAGAACATAGATGTCAGTCGGATCAAGCTCAATGATGTCCATTTTGCCCCCATCAATCAATTTTTGAGCATCAATCCCAGCCCCTTTCATCTGATCTATCAGATACTTTCTCTCACTATCCATTGTAAAGAAAATTCCTGGCTCGCCATTTTTTACACCTTCATGGATAAACTGCATTGCAAGAATAGTCTTTCCTGAACCTGGAGGTCCGGAAACTAAAATTTGATCTCCTTTAGGAACTCCTCCGGACATTATTGGATCTAGTGTAGGGAATGGGACATTTTTCATATCATCACTTTTCAAAAATGTGCACAGGCGGTATAATAAACATATCTATTTTTCAACAAAAAATAGATTTTTTTTAGATAGATGCAAAAATATTTATAAGTATCTCAATAAGATAGAAAAAGGCGAAGAAAATGGATGAGATAGACCAGAGAATCATCAACATACTAAAAGAAGACGGCAGCACACCTCTATCAAAAATCGCAGAGATGATAGGAGTACCAAAGCCAACAGTCTACCTGAGATTCAACAAAATGAAGGAACACGGAATCATTAAGGGATTCAATCTCGTCCTTGGAAGCGAATCCAATGGCCCTGTAAAGGCAGCCTTTCTCACTATCAGAGATTATCTTCTGTCAGATATGGGCCACAGGACAATGGAGTCTCTGGGAGAAAAGCTATCTGCAAGGTCTGAAGTTGTATTTGCGGCAAAGATTTCCAAAAACAAGATACTGGTTTTATGGAGCGGGGGCTCTTTCCACCCAATGGAATACAAGGAAGTAATAGGAGTCGAAGAGATAATATCAGAGATCTTCAAATGTCCCTAAGGCTCAAGGACAACCTTCATTCCTTCATGATTCATAAGGACGTCAAACCCTTTTTCTATCTCATCAAGCTTGAATTTGTGGGTAACGAGCTTCTCCAGATCCATCTTTGGCAAAAATGACTTGCTCTTATACCAGCTATCGAACATTTTCCGTCCGTTTACGCCATTGATCTGGATGCCCTTGAATACTATGTCGTTTGTAACATCAACCTCGAATGGTTTTGAAAACACTCCAAGGATTGATGCCCTTCCCCCGGGACGGAGTGTTGCAAGGCCATCGCGCATAGCAGATGGCGCTCCTGCCATCTCAAGGAAAACATCAGCGCCAGTGCCATCTGTCGCGTCCATGATTTCTTTTCGAACGTCTATGCCTTCGGTAGAAGCGTCAATAACTAAATCTGCCCCAAATTCTTTTGCAAATCTCAGCCGGCCCTCATTCATATCAACTGCAATGACTTTCTCTGCTCCTGCAAGCTTGCATAAGCGGACACCGCACACTCCTATTGGTCCCATTCCGAAGATGGTTACTGTCTTTGCCGCAATCTCGCCATTGAACACAGTATGCACTGCATTTCCAAGAGGCTCCTGGGCAGTTGCTATGTGATGGGGAATGCTTTTGTCATTTACCCATGCATTTCTGGCTGGAAGAGAGAGGTATTCTGCAAATGTTCCGTTGCGGTCAACTCCGAGAATTTCAACATTCTCGCAGATATGGGAATTGCCGGTCCTGCACTGATAGCAATAGTTGCATGCAATATGCGTCTCTGCAGAGACATGGTCTCCAACAGAAACTCCTTTGGCATCCTTGCCGACTTCAACAACCTCCCCAGAAACTTCATGGCCGAATATGTATGGGAGGTTTTTGCCAATCCTCGAGGCTGACCATGCATCCCATTGATAAATATGAAGGTCAGTTCCGCAAATAGAGGTTGCCTTGACCTTTATCAGAACTTCGTCGTCTTTGATTTTTGGAATCTGAGCATCTTTGATTTCAAAACCTTTCTTTGGTTCTGTTTTCCAAACTGCAGTCATGGTAGTCATAGGATTGGACATTCTTCCAAAGCCATTTTAAATGATTCTGATGTGCCACGAAAGGTTTCGCTGATAGACGAAGAGATATAATTAAAAGCCAAAGGCAGGGGATATGTTTAGGTGAAGTTCATGAATGAAAAACTTGAATCAGAACTAAAGGCAGAGCTTGAAAAATTAAATGAGCAGAATTTGCTTTGGAATCCAAAAACACTAAATGGGCCGTCCTGCTCTACCTGCAGCGTTGCAGGAAAAAAAGTAGTGATGCTCTGCTCCAACAATTACCTTGGCCTTGCCAACCACGAGGCCCTCAAGAAGGCAGCAATTGCAGCAATTGAAAAATACGGGGCAGGAAGCGGATCTGTCCGCCCGATAGCAGGAACAATGGACCTTCACATTGAGCTTGAAGAGCTTCTTGCCAAATTCAAGCATTCTGAAGACTGCCTATATTACAACTCAGGCTTTACTGCAAACAGCGGAGCAATTCCAGCTCTTCTCCGTCCAGGAGACGCAGTGATTTCAGATGAGCTAAACCACGGATCAATAATCGACGGAGTGAGGCTTACCAAGGCAGAAAGGCATATCTACAAGCACTGTGATATGGCATCGCTTGAAGAAAAGCTCAAGGAAGTCAAGGCAAAGAACCCAAACAGGATTCTGATCATTACTGACGGTGTCTTCTCAATGGACGGAGACATTGCACCTCTGGACAAGATAGCAGATCTTGCAGAATCATTTGATGCAGTAACATATGTCGATGATGCGCATGGAGATGGAGTACTGGGAGACCATGGAAAAGGAATTGTAAATCATTTCAAGTTGGAAGGCAGGATAGACTTCGAGATGGGAACATTCTCAAAGGCATTTGGAACCATGGGAGGCTTGATCGCAACATCCAGAGTAAACAAGGAATTCCTTCTCAATAAATCAAGGACCTGGCTTCTGACAGGATCCCACCCTCCTGCAACTGTCGCAGCATCAATTGCAGCAATAAAGCTTCTCATGGAAAGCAACGAACTTGTAGTGAGGCTCTGGGACAATACAAAATACTTCAAAAAGCGCCTCAATGAACTTGGTTTTGACACAGGACGAAGCGAAACGCCGATAACTCCTGTTATGACATACGACTCAGGGAAGGCAAGGAAGATGAGCGCCAGATTGTATGAAGAGGGGGTATACGCGCTTCCGATAGTATTTCCGATGGTTGCCAAGGATGCTGCAAGAATCCGTACAATGATCACTGCAGAACATACCAAAGAAGAGCTTGACTTTGCAATTGAAAAGATTGAAAAGGTCGGAAGGGAGCTTGAACTCATAAAATGACTTTGTTATAGAAAATGGATAAATATAAATATACTAACTGAGTCAATATAAAGTATGTTCTGGCGAAAAAAGCCAATTTTCAAGGATATACCAGCCAAAAGCCCAGAACTTCCAAGGGCAAAAAAAGTTGCCTTCTTCGCACCGCATACAAGTGAACATCCGGCAGTAATGCCGCTTATTGCAAAGCTTTCGGACAAAATGAAGGCACTTGGGATAGATAGTACCACTCATTCAGTAGAAGACATGAGAGACAACCTCCTCTCAATTTCTGCAAAGCTCATGCCAGTGAGGTTTTCAAAAGACGAAAAGGCAAGACTTGAAGTCCTCTTCAGGTTGAGGGATACCATCTGCAGGCTTGAAATCCTAAGCATGATACTTGAGCAGACGCCTGATACAAACATAATCGAAGTGCATGCGCTCCCGCATGACTATCTTGGATATGAGCCTTTCCAGATGGTGGACCATTTCTATAGGGTTCCAGGAACAAGAGTCCTCTTTCCAAGGGACCCTGTTGGTGAATATGCACTGCCTCTTCGAAGAGGAGTAGAGGAGCTTGACAATGGAAGCGGAGAAAATGTCAGCATGGCAATTAAACTGCTTGATCTAAATGACAGAACCCGCGAGGAGCTTGTTGCACTGCTAGGGCATTTGGAAGAGAATATAGGAAGAACGCTGCTCATAGAGATTCCAGCACCATCATTTAGCCAGAGCGACCAGATAATGCACACTCCATTTGAAAGCAATTATGCAATACGCATTTCCGAGGCAAATAATCTCAGGCAATATGAGATAGATGACCTTATGGCAGAGATATTGGGCTGAGGGGCTATTCTACAAAAACGCATCCTGTTTTTGCACTTAGTACATCAAAACTTGCAGGGCCAAGATGTTCGCTGCCATCAGCAAATTTCCATGTCGGATAGCCGCGGATTCCGGCATCAGTGCATTCCTGGGTCTGCCCTGCATTGTTTGGAAGAGAGCACTCTACGCTATTGAGATACTTGAAACTCTTGCCAAATACATCCTTCTGTTCTTTGCAGTGGCCACACCAGTAAGCACCATAGAAAGTTGCATTTGCATCACTGAGACACTGGGCAAAGGCATCGTACTCGCCTGGCCTGCTCTCTTCAACAAAATAGAGGACAGCTATAATCAGCACTACTGCTATTGCTCCGATAATTATGTTATGGTTCACAACTAAACAAATACATCAGCGTATTTTAATCCTTTCGTCTTTTTAGAAGTGTCCTGACGTAAATGACATAGTAGAGCATGATAAATGCACAAAGATAAAACATCGATAGATAGCCCCAGTTTTCAATTGCAAGGCCTCCAAAGCCAATGAAGAGTGAGGCAAGGACCATATATGGGAAATATATTGCCCCTACTTCTGTTGAAATGTTCTTGGACCGGGATACATCCTTTGAGACAAGCCGTTCAGTGAGGATATTGCCACATCCGGTTCCAATACCGATGACAAGCACCGGGATTATTATCAGTTCCCCGAGATAGGGGATCAGGATGAGGGCCGGAACTATCATCAGTACAGAAAATAGAAGTGTATACTTGCTGAAATTATACTTGACTGCAAGAAGATTTGCTGCTGCAGTCACTATTGAGAATACTGCCAGAACAGCTGCTGTTCCTGAATACCCAAAATCAAGAACCGAATAAACATAAAGTGGCAGGAGAAATGCCATAAGAACGGCTGGTACAAGCTGCTGCATTGCAATTCCAAAAGAATCCACCCAGAATGTCTTTGACCTCTTGTGGAAAATCTTTTTTACAAGTATTTTTGCTATTGGAAATCCGCAGAAGGGGTTTTTGTTGATTGTGAGTATCAGAACAAGCATGAGAAGGGAAAGAACGAACATGATGTAAAATGAAACCTGGAATGAGAAGTACAATATCAAAAAACCTATGGCAATCCTGCCAAATCCGTCTGCCAGCTGGCGGATTCCGATCAAATAGGCAAATGCCCGATCAAGATGCTTTTTTCCATTTGCCCGGACAATGTCCGTTCTTGCAGTTGCCCAGAATCCTGCATCCCGCACTGCTTCGCCAAACTGCGCAACTGCAAATCCCCTGGCAGAACTGGAGAATACATAGATCATTATTGCAGCAATAGTTGCAATGGACTCAAGGACTTCAACAGTTTTTGTTCCGACAGTATCGGCAACGCTTGCAAAGAGAAGACGGAGAAACATAAAGGAAAGCGGAACAATTGACAGTAGAAGGCCTATACTGACAACATCCAGCTCTATATCTATAAGATAGAGAGGCACCATTACGGCCAGGGAGGATGCTATGAAGGCATAGAGCATGTCAATTAAGAATAATTTTTTTAGCGTATTTCGCATTCACCAGTACTAGAGCCTAATATTAAAAAGTATTTCCCAGATTTTGTACTGTGAATATTGAGATTAATGGCAAAGGTTATGCTGTTGAAAGGATTTTCAGCAGGAACAGAACTGCTATTGCCCGCCTCAGGGACCAGACAATTGTAATAAGCATTCCGACAAGGTGGAGTGCAAAGGACAAGGAGGAAACATTCCAAAACCTGCTAAAGCGCTCTGTGCGCTCTATTGAAAAGGGACGCTGGACAGTTGAGGGAAGCAAGAAGCTTATTTTCACAAATGGCCAGAGGCTTCGGGCAATGGGAAAAACATTTGAGGTTTCAATCTCCAGAGGAGAGCAGTTTCGAAGCAGGTTCGACGGAGAGAAGATAGAGATCAGCACTACCGAGATTCCGTCAAAAGATGAGATGATTGCAAAGCATGTGAGAAAACATGTTGTTGGAGAGCTGATGCCGAAAATCAGGGAAAGGATAGAACATTTCAACAGCCTTCATTTCAACACTGATGTCAAAAGGATAAACATAAGGGACAACCTGACCCTCTGGGGAAGCTGCTCTACAGATGGAACAATAAGCCTGAATTTCAGGCTGCTTTTTATGCCAAGGGAAGTCCTTGATTATGTTATTGTCCATGAGCTTGCGCACACCAGATACAAAAGCCATGGAAAAAGATTCTGGGGCCTGGTCGGAAAGGCCTACCCTGAATATGAAGGCCACAAAAAATGGCTCCGTGACAATGGATGGTCGGTTTTTTCAAGAAAAACAGGGCAGCTGACAATGGATGAATTCATTTGAAGTGGTGCCTTGCAAATACAAGGAAGAACAGGACGCAAAGAGCGCAGAGGAAAAAGAGCGGGGCATAGCCAAAAGAGACAATAACAAATCCTCCAAGGAACATGAAGATGAATTCTGCAATTCTAAGTGGCATGTAGATAAGGCCTATATCAGTAGAGATCTCGTCGCTTCTGGATACTGCATCTGCAAGTATGTATTCTGAGAGCACAATGCTGCAGCCGTTTCCAATTGCAAGCAAAAACACCAGATAGACTATATTTGGTCCGATAAACGGAAATGCTATCAGGGCAGGGACCATCATTGCAGTAACTGACATCAGTTTCCTTCCGCTTATGTGCTTTTTCAGAACAAGCATCATGATGATTCCTGTCAAAAGGGAGAATAGTGCGACCATAAGCCCTGTCTCTTCATAGGAAAATCCAAGATGAGAATATGAGTAGAGAGGGATCAGAAATGCCAGGAGCATGTTTGAAGTAATTGACATGGATGTAAGGCCAAGTGCATTGAACCAGAAGCTTCTTGGCCTGTTGCTCAGGATTCTCTTGACCATTTTCCTGTTTATTGCAATATTGCCCAGTTTCCACTTGTTGAGCGAAACAATAAGGATAAACATCACAAAGGAGAGCGCAAAGAGGAGAATAAAGGAGTTTTGGAAGGTTAGAAATGCAATTAAAAACCCTACAGACAGGCGTCCGAATCCGTCTGCAATCTGCCTCACTCCGCCAAAATATGCCAGGAGATTTGCAGCCTTGTCTTTTCCATTGTGAAAAAGAACCTCTGTCCTTGAGATTGCCCAGAATCCTGAATTTCGCACGCCTTCAACCATTGTCCCTGCAATAAAGCCGATTGATGAAGTGGTAAGCGAATAGAGGATTATTGCAAGCATATTTGCAATAGAATAAATAGCACCCATTGTTCTTGTGCCAATCCCATCTGCCATGCTGGCAAAAACAACTCTCAGAAGCATGAATGTAAGAGGAATGACTGAAAGGGTTATTCCAATGCTTGCAATATCAATTTCCCTGTCTATCAGATAGAGGGGAATCAGCACTGCCATTGCTGCTGCAAGAAAACTGTAGAGTATGTGAATTACAACAAGCTTGGAAACTTTGGCCACGTTTGTAATTGATAGGTGAGATTAATAATTACTCTCCAATTACCTTGACAAGAATGCGCTTTTGCCTCATTCCGTCAAATTCAAAATAGAATATCTGCTCCCATGGACCAAAATCAAGCCTTCCACCAGTAATCGGAAGCACGACCTGGTGTCCCATCATCTGGCGCCAGATGTGGGCTGCTCCATTGTCCTCGCCAGTATCATTATGGCGGTATTCTCCGCTGTATGGAACCAGCTGCTCAAGAATGCGAAGATAATCCTTGTGAAGGCCGGATTCGTTATCGTTTACAACAACTGCAGCTGTAATGTGCATAGGGTTTACCAGTACAAGGCCTTCCCTGACCCCGCTCTTTGAAACGACTTCTTCGACCTGATCGGTAATTCGGATTATCTGGATTTTCTTTTCTGTATTCAAAGTCAGGTACTCTGTTTTTGATTTCATAGATGACAATTGAAAAGAAGAAAATTTATTTTATTGCCTCCAGGACGTCCTGAAACTCCCTGTATGCCTCAAGGCATGGGATCTCTGGGTGCTCTCTCATATCCATCTCAAAGTCCAGGATTGCCTTCTTGAGATCTCCACGAACTCCGTCAGTTCCAGTCTCGGCAACCTGCCTGAGAATCTTTTTTGCAGCCTCTCCAACATCTTTGGCAAACACCTTCCCGACAAGATAGATAAGGACCTTCCGGTCTCCGGCAAAAGCCAAAGAGCGCAGTGCATCAGAACAGCCAAAGCTTGAAGTTTCGGTTGGATCGCTAAACAGTGAATCAACATGCTGCATGTTGGATTCGTTCAGGTGATGGAAAGTCAATGCTGAAGCCGCATAGGCTACAACATTCCTATCAGGAGAATAAAGCTTTTCTTCCAGTGATGGCAATGCCAAGGAAATATCAAAATCAGATTTTGCAAGCTGTGAAATAATGGCAACTGCACAGAGCTCGCATTTAGGATATGATAAAAGGCCGATAAGATATTCAATTTTTGGAGGATCTTTTTCTATAGCAGTGAGAACAGAAGGAAAATCATCTTTTCTAATCAGGGACCTGAATTTCAGTAGGGTCGGATGTTCATATTTCCGGATTCCATCTGCTTTTGGAGAAATGCCAAACATTCTTTGTACAGCTTTTGGAATAGCCTTCAGTCTTCTATACTGCATATAAAATTAAGGACAGTAAATGTTTATAAATATACACTTATTAACACATTAACAGCTATTTCTTAAGATCCTCAAGCAGTTTGGAAAGTGCAGGCTCCTCATTGAGCCGGTCATACTCGCTTTTGTGGCCAATATCATGCCAAAGCCCGTCAAATATGTATGCGTTGATCTTTTCCCCGGATCTTAGCATTTTCGGAAATACGTCTTTTGCAAAGTCTTCCTTTTCACCTATGTAGTCAAAGATTTTCGGCTCAAAGACATAGATTGCAATGTTGAAAAGATGCTCAAGAACAGGTTTTTCCCTGAACTCTTTTATGTGACCATCTTCGACTTCTGCAACCCCAAACTCAAGTTTTGTCTCATGCTTGAGAAGTGCCACAGTTGCAACTGCACCGCTTTTTTTGTGATGCTCGATCATATCAGCAATGTGAAGATTGGTTATGTGATCTCCCATGACAACAACAAAAGTGCCCTCAACCTTGTCCTTGTGAGGCAGGATTGATCCTGCTGTATTGAGCTTCTCAGTTTCAACTGCAACAGTTACTTTTGATCCGAATGATGATCCGTCTCCGACATAAGAGACAAACTGGTCTGCAAGATAGCCAGCAGTAAGGATATATTCGTCAATATCTGCCCTTTGCAGATTCTCAATCACATGGTTCAGAATTGGTTTTCCGCCAATTTTTAGTAATGGCTTTGGAGTCTCATACGTGTATGGTCTGAGGCGTGTTCCTTCTCCGACGCATAGGACAACT
>CAZYZZ010000005.1:0-24288 GCA_964651995.1 Microcaldota archaeon | reverse complement strand
TTTTGGAGTTGTTCCGATTACCCTGACCACATTGCCATCGCAGGTGGATGAGAAGGATATATCAACGCTTGACTTTCCGCCATCGTCATTATCATCATCTTCCGGAGCCTCCAGAATTGCAAATGTGCTGAAGTTGCTTGCATTTGAAAGTGTCAGCGTATTTGAAGGCGCATCAAGCACATCTGGAGTAGTTGACCAGATGGCACCGGTGTATCTTCGGATTTCAAAGCGCCCCTCAGTGTATCCTGGAAGCTCTGCATCAGTCCAGTGCCAGACCAGATTATCAATCACAACTCCGGCAGTAAGATTTGTTATGTTTACAAATTTACTGAGGAAGGATTTTGTACCTGGCAGTGTGCCTGGAAGACCGACAGTAGGTTGTGCTGCCCAGTTGATCGAGTATGCTGAGTTCACAGTGTCAGTTACTGAAAGGTTTGTGAAATTGGTCAGGTTTCCTATCGGGTTGTCGAATATTACCTCGGTCAGTGCAACATCGATTCCTGTTCCGTCTACTACGAAGTCTGGGTTGTTATTGTAGATGTGGTCTCCCATGAGCGTGGTCAGGGTTGAATCATTGATATTGACACCCGCACCAGCATTGTCATGGACCTCGTTGCTATCAAACATGTTTCCATCTGAGGACCCTATGAAGAATCCGTTCAGGGTATTGTTGTATACTTCGTTTTCTGTGAAGTTGTTGCTGCCTGAAGCAGGGAACACATATATTCCGTCAAAGTTGTTCTCAAATGCCTGGTTCAGTGTGAATGTGTTGTTGTTTGAATTGTCCACCCTGAATCCTGCATCATTGTCATGAGCTGTGTTGTTCTCATAGTAGTTGAACTGGGAGCCTGCTGCAAGTCCGAATCCGAATGTATTGTTGTATACTTCGTTTTCCATGAACTGGTTGTTCTGTGAAGAATCAATGTACATGCCAGTGTCATTTGTATTGTATGCAGTATTCAGTGTGAAGTTGTTCGAGTCGATTGTGTGCATCCAGAAACCAGAATAATCAACATCATATGCAGTGTTTGATGTGAAGTTGTTTCCGCTGCTTGTATTGACATAGAATCCGTGGTTTACTCCGCCAGAGTAATCATATGCAGTGTTGTTGAACACCCCGGAGTCATTTGATCCTATGAAAACAAATCCAGTATCATTTATCGGAACCGGAATCAGAAGTGAAATACCTGCTCCAGAGCCGTTTGATGCCGTATTGGATTCTACAGTATTGTTTTCTACAAGGAAGAACACAAATCCGGTTTCGTTGTTTGCAGTGTTTCCAATTATCTGGTTGTTGTTGGAGAACATTGCAACTCCATAACCCATAACAAGATTGCTTGTTGCAGTGTTGTTCAGGACAAAGTTCCATGATGAATTTCCTTGAAGCAGAATACCCATGTTATTGAAAGATGCCAGATTTTCAATGATTGCATTATTCATACTGCCCTGATTCAAAACAAATCCGATTCCGTTTCCACGTGCAATATTGTCTGAAATGACGTTATATGTAGAGTTGTCAAACGAGAAACCTCCTTCCTCATTGACATCCTGTGCAGTGTTGTTTGTGACATTGAGGAAGTAAACATTGTTGAAATCAAATCCTTGGTCATTGGAGCGGATAAGCGTATTGTTTATCACAGTACCGCCGATACAATTGAAGAAGTAATAACCATCAGATTCGTTTCTTGGCATGTAATTGAATGCAAAGTTGCTTGCAAGATACAGATCATCCACATCTACAAACACATAACCGACATCATCAGAGTCAGGAGCAAGGAAGATCATTCCATTGCCAGAGCCGTTTTCTGCCCTGTTGAATGTTACGTTCGGCCTACTTACATCGTAGAATGCAAATCCGGTATCATTGTATGCCCAGTTCCTGGTGAATATGTTGTCGTCTGCACCATTAGTTGCTGCAAATGATACAACTCCGTTTTCATAACCAATGTTGTCTGCAATCAAGTTCCTCAAAGATGCAGGTTCGTTTGACAGAATACCCGTGTCATTGTTGAAGTATACTGTGTTGTTCAGAACCTGGTTGTCAGGAGACTCTTCAAGATAAATTCCGTTCTCAGAGTTGTTGTAAGCAATATTCTCACGGAAGACATTGTTGCTTCCCTGGTCAACGAATATGCCGTCCCCTTCTGCAGAATTGTACAGAGTGCTTGAGGTAACATTCGAATATGTCATGTTCAGGAAGTAGATTGAATCAAGCACCGTATCATAGATAGTAACATTGTCAATAACATCCTCTGTTGATTCGTAGAGGTAAGCACCAAATGAATAATTGGTGATGCTTGGACAGTTCTGGATTGTTACGTTTGAATAGTCAACTGCAAGTGAACCATTGATTGCAAATGCTGTTGAATTGCTTGTTCCGTTGTTTGTGATATTGAATCCATTACAGTCAAAGACAACATCATTTGATGCAATCTTGATACATGCAAGATCAAGGTCTGCTTCTGGAATTTCAGAAACATCGTTTGAAGCTCCGTATGTATGGCCCAGAAGCTGGTATGTGCCAGGTGCTGTAATCGGAGCCCAGCATCCGTTGTTCTGGACAATTGCAAATGTGCTGAATTCATCTAGATCAGTGAGGCTCAGGGTGTTTGCTCCGGTATCCGGAGTGTTGTTCATGACCACCCATCCATCAGTGGTGTTGTGCTTTCTGATCTCAAAGAGATTTTCATTGTAGGCTGCTGATTCAGCATCAGTCCAGTGCCATACCAGATAATCAATCACAACCCCTGGAGTGAGGTTTGTAATGTTGACAAACTTTCCTTCAAAGGATCTGGTAGTTGGCGGAAGGCTTGGAAGTCCAGGAGTAGGCTGGTCTGTCCAGTCCATTGAATATGCTGAATTCACGGTGTCGGTCACTGAGATATTGGTGAAGTTGGTGAGGTTCCCATTTGGATTGTCAAACAGGACTTCAACCAATGTAACATCTATTCCGGTTCCATTGACAGTAAAGTCAGGATCATTGTTGTAGAGGTGATCCCTGATGAGGGTCGTGGTGTTCGAGTCCTGGATATAGACACCGCCCATGGTGTTGCTACTTACATTGTTCAGGGACAGGGTGTTCAGCTCTGCCTCTGAGATAAGCATGATACCAAGAGAGTTGTTGAACACTGTATTGTTTGTGAGGGTGTTGTTGCTGCTGTTACTCAGGAGCATACCGACAACGCCACTGTCAAGTACAACGTTGTTTTCCATGCTGTTGTTTGCTCCTCCAAGAAGGCCCATACCAAAGATACTGTTGTCATAGACCAGATTGGATATGAATGAATAATTGCTGAGGTTCGTTCCAAAGAGAAGAATTCCGGCGTCATTTTCATAGGCAGTGTTGTTGAACAGGACACTGTTGCCGACTATAGAGAGTTCATCCTCGTCGGAATTAACAATTAAACCAACATCACTATTGTTGTATGCCAGGTTGTGCATGACATTGGTATTTAGAAGGACCATGTCGAGCCCATCGGCATTTCCATATGCAGTGTTGTATGAGATATTGTTGTTGCTGCCTCCGGTGTTGAAACCTGCCTCGGTATTATCATATGCCAGATTGTCCTCCAGAGAACTTAGGAAGAATCCAGAAACATTGTATCCATGTGCAGCATTATCATATGCAGTATTGTTGGTTATGTTGAAGAAACGGGACTGGTTTATGTGGAAACCGTTGTCATTGTCATATGCAAGATTATCAAGTACATCAAGAGATTCTATTGAAAGGTTTTCACCACTCAAAAGGAATCCGTCTCCGGTGTTTCCATATGCAGTGTTGTTTCTTACTGTGCTGTTGTCAGAATAATATGGCCCGAATCTTCCAGAGCCAGATCTCATGACAAAACCGTCATCAGTGTTGTCATAAGCCATGTTGTCCTCAACAGTTGTTTCGTATGAAACAAGATCAAAACCGTCATCAGTGTTGTTGTATGCAACATTATCGAAGAGCCTGTTGAGGCTTGCATTATCCAGATAGAATCCATCTGCGGAGTTGCTGTAGAGCGTGTTGAGTGATGCATTGATTCCTGATCCGGTGGAAATCGAAATACCCTCCAGGTTGTTGTATGCTGTGTTGCTCACAAAGCTGGTCGAATACAAGTCAATGTGCCGGAATCCGGAGTTTGTATTGTTGTATGCGACATTATCCTGCAGTAGGTTTGAGTATGAGTTTCTCAGGATAACACCATTATCATTGCTGTGGAATGTGCTGTTCTGGACTGTAGTGTCATTGACACCGACTCCAAAGAGGCCGATATCATAGAGTGATGCCTCGCAGTTGAGAAGGGTTATGTTGTCATATCCAGGATAGAAGGTGATACCAACCATTCCGCTTGGAGCAGAATCATGGGTCACTGTGTATCCATCACAATCAAATGTTACGTCAGATGAATTGATGTATATACATGTGTTTGTTATGGTTGGGAATCCAATAATTGAAACAGAGTTTGGAGCGCCAGAATAATCCACTCCCTGTGTGTATGAGCCTGGAGCAGATATTACAGGACAATTATTGTTCTGCAATATACCAAAGCTGCTGAAACTGCTTAGGTTTGTTGCAACTATTGTGTTGGAGCCTGCTGTGAGAGTTGAATTTGCAACTTCGCTCCATGAACCGTCATGATGCCATAGTTCAAAGTTGTCTTCATCAAAGCCAGCCAGCTCCCCGTCATGCCATTTCCATTGGATGCCGTCTATTACTACGCCAGGGGTGGCATTAGTTATTTCAATAAATCCTTTGAACTGGTCATAGGCATTTGGAAGAGCTGCTGGAGTACCAGTCCAGTTGATAGTATATTCTGTTCCAAGCTCGACATAATCTGCGATTGTCAGGTTTGTGAAGTTCTGGTAATTTCCTGCAGGATTGTCGATGATCACGTTTGCCGCAATAAACCCAAAGCCAATCGATGTTGGGTCGCTTGGTGCTGATAGGTTGAGGTCCATTCCATTGTTGTAGAGATGGTCAAATGACATCTGGAAGACGCTGTTCCTGCTGTAGACACCATGTAGCGTGTTGTCGTAAATCTCATTGCCAGCAAGATCATTGTTGTTGCTTACATATGGAGCAAAGATAGTTGCATAATAGGAAATAATTGAAACACCGCCCTGGTTCCCATATATATTATTAGAGAACAGGTCGTTGAATTTGCTTCCGCCGCCCGGTGCGCCGGTAAAGCCAACACCGACCTGTGAATTGTCATAAATGTCATTTAGGGTCATGGTGTTGTTGCTTGAATCAGTAAGATAAATTCCGTTGCTGTTGTTGTAGACAGTATTGTTGGTGATGTTGTTCAATGTAGAATTGTGAAGATACATACCATCCCCGGTGTTGTTGCATGCAACTGAATCGTTTATGTTGTTTGAACTTGATGAATTTAGGGTAATTCCGTGTCCTGTGTTGTTGCAGAAATATGATGGGTCGATGAGGTTGCCGGTTGAATTTACAAGCTGAAGACCATCTCCTCCATTGTTCGATGAGGTTCCATCAATAAAGTCGCTGTTTGCTACCCAGTTCATTGCAATACCGTCACCGGTGCTTCCAGTAACGACATTTCCATCGAAATAAGCGTTGTTAGTGCTGTTAAGCTGCATACCATATAGCGTGCTTCCGGTAATTACGTTGTCGGTGTAGTTGTTGGACAGATCAAAGTAGCCTGCTATACCAACTCCGCAGTTTGATATCTGGTTTCCATCTATTACGTTCAGTGATGCATAATTGACACCTTCACTGAACCATGTCTCAAGATAGACACCATTGTTTGAGTTTCGGACAATGTTGTCCTGGAAGAGAGCCCCGTCGCCACCGCGGGTGTGGAAACCATCACCGCATGTGTCAGCTGTGTTGTTTATAAAATCTGTTGGTCCGCCTGAATATGGTTGTGAATAGCATGAATCGCTGCAGTTGTATGCGACATTCCTCCGGAGTTCGGCTGAGTTTGAAGCATAACATCTTGGAGAATTGTATGCATAGTTGTCTGTAACCACGTTGTTGCTGCCAAAGAGGAATGCGGCACTCCATATTTCGCCTGAGGCAGTTGCGTTGTTGAACCTTATTGTGGAGTTCATGACAGGATAGAAGAAACCATATCCGCTACCTACAACATCATTGTATTCGAACAGGAAATTGTAATTGGATCCTGTTGAAGTGACACCGTAGCCGCCGGTAATGTTGTTTCCTGTAACATTAGTATCATTCGTATTATAGAAGGCCAGACCATTTTCCCCGTACAGGTTGCAGTTCTGAATGACTACATTTGTTGAGTTTCGAAGAGCAATAGGAGCTCCATTGCTGGTTCCGCCTGTCTCATTGACGCTATAGCCATGGCAGTCAATGGTTACATCCTGAGTATTGTTAACCAGGATACAGGAAGTGTACGTAGAATACCAATAGTTATTGGTAGTGCCACTGATATCGTTAATTACGTCATAAGTTCCTGAGCTGTTGATAACCTGGCAGTTTTGAACATCAATAGAAAACGATGCTGAAACAAGTGCCAATAACACAAATAACACAAAGATAGGTCTCATAGGGCTGAAATGACAGTGAAGGTTTATAAAGATTCAGAAGAGGAGAAAAAAGAAAAAAAGACTACTTGCTTTTGCCGCGCCTATAGATAACAAAGGCAAAGACAATTACTGCAAGTATGACTATCCAGAAGAACAGGGCCCCTGCATCGTCGAAGACAGATGTTTCCGGCTCATCTACTGGTTCGATTGATCTTGTAATTGCATCAATCTTTATTGTCACAAGGGCATTTCCGTCCTTGAGCAAGGTCACTTCGTGCGGGCCCTCGATGGACAGAGGCAGCTGCATGTTGCCCTCATCATCAGTTTTTCCGGTTATTGTCTTTCCATCAGGGAACTTCACCTGGACTTCACAGTCAATGCATGCGTCTCCTGCCTCAGTTGCAGTGATAGATACATTCTCTCCGACATATCCGGTATCAGGACCATCAAGATCCCTGTCAGACTTGCAGACGTGTGATTCGCAATAGTAGCCAGAAGAACAGTCCGGGCAGTTTTCTTCGCTGCCGCATTCATAGGAAACCCATGCATGATCCTTTGCCTCACCGCATTCCCCGGTGATCTCCTCGCATGTTCCTCCCTCTGCTCCTTCTGGGATCACGCATGATTGTGTGGATTCGCAGTCTTCATCAGAAGTACATTCGTATTTGTCAACGCATTCATGATCTACACATGTCTGGTTTGCCCCGCAATCAGAATCCTGGCAGCATGAGTATGCATTGCAGGAATGATCTGAGATTGTTCCGCATGGACAGTCGATGTCAACGCACATGTTGGTGTGGCATTTTTCATTCTCAGCGCAGTCCGCATCATCAATGCATTCAAGTGCACATCCAGTGCAGTCAACAAGTGATTTGTATAATGTCTCTGTGGAGTAGCCGCTCTTGACTACAACGATCTTGACATCAGTGCCGCAGCCCATAAAGCCAAATTCGCCGCTGCTGTTTGTCGAGCCTGAGGCCACATCACTGAGAGTGTCCTTGTCAAAGACCTTAACCTCGGCATCTTCAAGAGGACCGCCGGAAGATACTGACACTACATTCTCTTCGCACGATGTGCTGAATGATACGGACATCGAGTCGCCTCCAGAGCCCCCTGAATCACCGTCATCGTCAGAGGGATATTCCAATATTGCAAATACACCAAACAAATTGACATCCACCAGCGAGAATTCGTTGGCAGCCACATCAGGAGCATCGCTTAGTATCATCCAGCTTCCGTTGTAGAACATGAGCCTGAAACCATCTTCATTGTAGTCTGGGGCAAGTTCAGCTTCAGTCCAGTGGAAGACAAGTGAGTCAATATTTACTATAGGATCTGTTTCGGTTATGTTGACGAATTTGCCTGCAAATGATCTTGCTTCAGTTGATGGAAGTCCTGCTGCAGGTTCGTTTGCATGGTCAACAGTATATGCAGATGCGACATTATCATTTATGGACAGGTTAGAATAGTTGGTAAATGTGCCATCCAGGTCAAAGATAACATTGTTCAAGGTAACGTCAATGCCAACTCCATCGACCCGGAAATCAGGACTATTGTTGTAGAGCTGCACATTTGTTATGGTGTTTTGGGTCGAATCAAGAACATAAACACCTGCTTCGGTGTTGTCATAAAACACGCTGTCTGCGAGATTGTTGCTGTCAGCACCAGCAACAAACCTGAACCCATGCTCAAAATTGCCATAGGCGGTCATGCTGGTAAAGTTGTTGCCATCTGAATTTGAGCCAAAGAATCCTGATGATTCATTGCTGCTGTGCGCAGTGTTGTTGCTCCAGGTATTGTTGTGGGTTATGCTCCACCTGAAACCATTGAGCCTGTTTGCATAAGCAAGGTTGTCAGATATTGTACTGTCCCTTAGCACAGAGAATTCAAATCCATTGAACGAGTTTCCATATACCGTATTTCCGCTTATCGTAGCAGGAGCAGTATTATAGAAGAAATTGAAAAGGTGGATTCCGTTGTCAGTATTTCCATAGGCTGTGTTGCCAGTAACTGTAAGTCCTGAGAGGATCTCCTCGGTTTCGATTCCGGCCCCTCCGTTATCATATGCAGTGTTATTTGTTATTGTAATAGAATTTGAGAATGATATGTGCATTCCGTCCTCAGTATTGTTGCACACAAATGAATCCTGGATCATTGTGTTGTTTGAATTGTTGAAATATATTCCGTTATCGCCGTTATCGCAGAAATACGATGGATCAACCTCGTTTCCATTAGAGTCAAGTGCATTCATACCATTGTTGTCGTTTCCTGAACCATTCACATTGATGAAATCATTATTATTTGACCCATCCTCGAGATTGAAACCGCTCCTTCCATTGCTGCATGAGATAGTATCACGGACAGTATTGGCACTTGCATCCAGGAGATAGAAACCGTTTGCATTATTGTCGCAGAAATAAGACTGGTCAACAACGTTTCCAATTGCATCATAAATCCTAAGGCCATCATCTCCAAGGGAACCGTTCACATCAACAAAATCATTGTAGTTTGAATCATCAACATAGAAGCCAATGTCATTGAACAGGGCAGTGGAGCTTGTAACGTTGTGTCCGGATCCGCGATCAAGATGATAACCATAATCCTGATTCAGGCCTGAGGCATTGCTGTTGATGAATGTGTTGCCGACACTTGTAGTTACAAGGTATCCTACCTCAACATTATTGTCTGCATTGTTGTCAACAAAACGGTTGTAATTGGAGTTCTGGATGAAGAATCCGCGATCTCCGTTTAGAGAAGCATTGTTTCCGGTAAAGTTGTTGTAGTCTGAATTGGTTACATAGATACCCCGAAGTGCATTGCCAAATGCATCGTTGTCTTCAAACCTGCCATAGAAGCTCTGGTCCACAATCAGGCCGTGGTGGGCGCTGCTGTTGAAGAGAACATTATCATGAACATAACTGTTGTTTGTCTGCCTGACATATATTCCCCTGGTGAACTGGGAGATGCCATCGCAGTTTCTTATTGTAACATTGGTAAGCGGACCGTTGGAAACGATTCCATGAGTTAATCCTCCAGTCCCATTATTCGTGATATCATAGTTATGACAGTCATAAATAACATCAGAAGAATTGATGAGTATACATGCTGTTCCCACAATTGGAGCTGCGTCATTCGGAGCTCCTGTCAGATCAACAGTCTGATCGTAGATATCAGGACTGGTAATTACCTGGCATGTGCTGACATTTGCAGCAAAAGAAAAACTCGCCAAGGCCATCAATGCAAATACAATAACAATTCTGTTCATAAAGGTGCTAAGAAAACAAAGTTTTTAAAGAAGACGGAGAGAAGTGAAAAAAATAAAAATAGAGCAAAAATTCTAAGAGGGAGAAGCAACACCGAAACAGAGTATCGCATTTAAACGGATTTCAGGAATCCGTCTTCTCCGAGCATGAACTTGTGCATTGGGTTGGCACTGCATTTGAAATGTTCCCCGTCCTTGATAACTGCGGAATTTACGCAGCTGAACATGGAACACTCAGGGCAGCCCATTATATATTCATTTTCCATGGGCAACAACTCCGCATATTGCGGCTTTTTTCTGGTCGTAACACCCATCGAAGATGAAATTTATAAACCAATGCCTAGTCTTCCAGTGAAAATACCGCTTCGCACTGCACGAAATAGGTGCTCACCCACTCAGAATCCATGTTCTTGCTGAAATCCTTTGAGTAAACCCAGCAGTCCTTGAAGTATCGGTGCTCTACAGAAGGGAAATATTCCACATCAAATGCATCTGAGCCAGTATAATCGTCAAGCATTGTCATCTTGTCAAGAACAACCACTACTCCAAGGGCCTTTGTGTTTTTGGAAGATCCGTTAAAGACGGCAAACCCAACTCCCTGCAGGCTGTCGATGGTCTTGCCATCGAACTTGACATCTGTCAGTGGAGCAAGATCAAAGCCAACTTCACCAGGCATTGGATCTGCAGTTGCAGCCCTCTTCCAGGTATATCTGGTCTCTTCAAAAGAACCGTCATTTTCCCTGTAAAAGTCAAGGCGAACCTTGTCAAGACCTTCGTTTAGCATAGTGCCGACTGTCTTGTCTGAAGGCTGAACAAGATCATCAACATCAAGCTCATCTTCTTCTGGGGCAGCATCGCATACATAGGTGCAATCACAGTCAGGATATTCTCCGGAAATATTCCACTGCCCTACACATTCAATATGAGGCTGAGTCGGACAATACTCCTCGCATGTCATTGTCTCTTCAGGCTCTTCCTCAGGCTCTGCCGGCTCATCCGGCTCTTCTGGTGGCTCTGGTGCAGGAGCAGCAGGCTCATCAGGAACTTCGGTTGTAGTACAACCAAACATCAATATGATTCCGAAAATTATTGCAAATAAAAGTTTCATGGCAATTATAGAGCCGCAAGATATTTAAAAGTCTAAACATAATAGATTCCTTGACCAGGTGAAAAATATGCCCGCATGCCCAAACTGTCACATATTCAAGGGACTATGGTCCCCACTAAAAGAAAAAGACGGCACATATGTTTGTAGTGTTGATGGTACACACAAGTACACACGAGACAAGGAAGGCAACTTCCACAGCAAATAACCAAAACATTTAAATAGAATAAACACCACAAATCAGATAGAAAAAATATATCCCCCCAAAGTGTTCCCATGGCAAAAAGATCAGTAGTACGCCCCATTAGGCCAGATACCGACAGAGAAGAGAAGGTATTTATAGGAAGGACACCGCTTATTTCTGGGATTTTCCTTCCAAACACTGATCAGGTCGCATCAAGCAAAATCATATTAAACACAGTAAATAGGGTATTTTCCACATTCCAGGCCAGATTGAGATATGGGAAAACATTAGTGAAGCTTGCCTCTGAAATCAAAGAAGCCAGGGAAATGATAAACAGGGACAGAACAAAGATAATAGTAGATCCAAGTTCTATCAACATGCCAAGGACAAAGAGAGAAGCACTTGAGACAGTGCTTGAGGCAAGAGGAATTGAAGCAGAGATCATGGGAGAAAAAGAAACCTCAACTGCAACCCTATTTACGATAATGGTCAAAAGAGATCGAGGCAGCACTACTCATAAGGTATTCATTCCAAGCAGCACAATGGAAAAAGAGGAAGTATACGATGAGATCGTAGAGATCCTAAAGATAACAAGCGTCATTGAAAGCGAGCATGTGATGCATGTTGAGGGAAGACCGCCTCCTGACCAGATAGGAATTCACCCCCAGAGATTAAAGAGCAGGATGACATCGTTTGACGGATTCAATCCTGATGGCACCACCGTTTTCACATATACGCCCATAGGAAATACATTCACAGGACCAAGAGGACTTGTTGGGGAAGAGCTGCTCAGGCATATTGATGCCAAGATAATCCAAATGCACTTTGACTATGAAAGACCATTTGAATGCGAGGTTCTTGAGACCCAGTCATTTGAAAACCCGACAGTAATAAATGCAAAGAATCCTCTGGGAGACATTGCAAATACAATTGACCGCCTCGCAAGAAGCAAAGTTGACAGTTCATTGATTCCTCCAGAGTACAGAGCAGCTGTATTCAGGATCCGTGATGACAGATCTTTCGCAGATGTTGAATCTGCAAAACCAATGAAGGCTGAAGAAATAAGGGAATTTCAGGATGCTTTTTCTGAATTAGACCATCCTGCGCACAGAATGGTGCAGATGCTCCATCCGCATTATGTCGGAGCAGACGGAGAACTTTCAGATGAGGGAAAAATAGTGCTTAGGGAAACTCTTGACCTAAATTCAGGACATGAAATAGCAGTAGATGGAGGAGCCCTTCATAATATTGCAATTGCATATGAACGGCTTTCCGGAGAAAAAACAGAGTCATGGGGCGAGGAGGATCTCAGGAGAAACCACTTCAAGATGATGTTTGTCATAAGAAGATCATTGAACCAGATGACTGGCTCTAATGATTTTAGCGCTGATTTTTGAAATAAAAAAATTAGATTGGATTAACAATTACTTTCATAACTGTTTTTGGCACCTGTGGATGATGACTTACAGGCCTCTGCGGACTGGTCGGAGTTCCATTGTCAACATTTTCTGATCCTTTTGAAGGATCTGGCTGCCCGCCTTCAAATCCGCTGCCTACAAGCTCGTTTTCCTCGGTTCCGGCATCATAGTTCTGCGCATTTGTAGTTGAGTTCTTAGCACCATTGCCAGAAGTAAACAGTGCAATATTGTCTACAAGTGCAAAACCGTCATTGGTCTCAACTATCATCATCAGGCCCGAGAAATATGTCTCTCTTGGCTTGTCCCGGGGAACTGCCATATTGAATGAAGTACTCTCTCCAGGGCCAAGCGGCTCATCCAGCGAGTAAGTCGCAACAACACCATCAAGCTCTGAGACGTATTTGTAGAATTCAGTAGTGTTTCCATATTCAACAAGGGGCTCAAGCTCCGGTGGAGCCAGTTTTCCAACATAGCTGATGCTTGCAGGAGGCTTGTGCGCAACAAAGACTCCCGGGGAAAGAGTATATGTTGAATGGACATTCTCTATGGTTACTTTGAACTGGACCATGTCATCTGAAACTTCTTCAGGCTCTTCCGAAGCTTCCACTTCAGGCTCAACTGCCATTATCTCATCCACTTCTTCCTCGAGCTCTTCGACCTTGTCTTCAAGCTCTTCCATGTTCTCTTCTATTGAATCAAGCTTCTGCTCAAGCTCTTCCATCTTTCCGTTTACTTCATCGGAATCAGAAGTCTGAGTACATCCAAAAAGAATCATGAAAACCAGGGATACTGCAAAAATAAGTCTCATGTTTTCTCATTTACCTTGAGATATTTTAAAAGAGTTTTCCAAAATTATTTTTTGATAAAAAAGAAAAGCCCCCGGCGAGAATTGAACTCGCGACCTCGTCCTTTCCGCCTTTTAGGAAAAGGCGGCCCAAAACCGCTATTCCAAAAAGTTACCAAGGACGCGCGCTACCGTTGCACATTCCAAACTAAGTGGTTTAGAATACTGTGCCACAGGGGCATCAGCACATCTAATATGCAAATACATTTTTATTCTTACTTCTTCCTGTCGGCAAATGGATTGGACATCAGTTTCAGAAGCTTTGCCGCACGTTTCCTGGCATTTGAAGAGAACTTGCTTGATTCTGCAAGAAACCTTACTGCATTGACATCGCGCTTTTTGGCAAGCTGCTTCAGGATTGCATCAAGATGATTATCTATGGCCGCAACTGCCAGCTTTGAAACATCAGTAATTGTATATTCAGGAGTTTTGGAAACTGCTTTTGCAATGATATCATAATTTTTCAGGAATTCGATTGCAGTTGCAACAACCCTGACCCTCTCAGTGCTTCCAAACCCGTTGCAGAGGGCAGAAAGCTCAAATGGAGAATAATCCTTTGACCTGAGAGATTCCACATCCTCGCCAGGCGCTCTTGCAAGAGGCCTTACTTTTGTTGCCTCGCCTGGTTTAGGGAGTGAAACCTTGAGTTTTTCTGCTGCAGCATGCGCTTTCTTTTGTATTGCAATAGGAACCTGGGAAAGCGATGAGAGGAATATGAGGGCAGGGCGCATTTTCTTTGCCACCATAGATGAGATCACTGCATCAGTATTGTCTTTGATTACCTCAACTGCCTTGTTTGTTACAGTTGTCACAGTAAGCATTGGAATTTTTGCAACAGTAGGTGCTATCTTTGGATAATCAACGATAAACTGTATTGCAGCTGGAATCTTCACTTCCTTTATCCTGCTCTCGAGATTCTGAACCAAAGTTTTAACCTGCGCTGGAGTATATGGGGTTTTCACAAGGGCAGGCTCTTGCTTTGTCTCTTTTAGCTCAGTCTTGGTCGGATTTATTCTGACAAGGGCAGATTCTGCCTTTTTTGCAGTTTCAGGTGGGATTGCAGATGATTTTGCAATAAAGCTCAGTGCCTTTACTTTTCTTTGCACTTCGAATTGTGTCAAAATTTTTGACTGGTTCTTCAATACAGCGGCAATTACAAGTTCCATGATTTCTGTTCCGGAGACTTCTGGAGCAGTTGCTGCTGCCTCGGATATTGCGCCCTGGTTTTCAGCAAATTCCACAACTGCTGCAATCTCCCTGTCAGTATTTTGACCAGAGAGGTCTGCGAGAAGACTCTGGATTTCCTCCAGGGTATATGCCTTTCCGACAACAACCGCGACTTTTTTCTTTACTGGCGCAGGCTTACTGGCCTGTGGCTTGGGCAATGTTTTTTCCTGTTTCTTGTGGAGTTGTTTTTTGTGCTGGGTACCGCGGCCTGCCATAGGGAATCATTTACCTCCAATGTTTTTAATTTTGACCTAGCAAGATAACATTTATATTCATAAACCTGAAAGGTTTTAAGAGGTAAAAAATATGTACGGTGGAGATGAAATAATTCTTAGTGGATCACACAAGAAATTCAAGGCATCATCCTATTATGACCTGGTGGATGCTGATGAAAAGGAAGTATCAAGAATTCTGAGCGATGTCAGCTCCATGATAGAGCCATTTGCATTTGAATTCTCAGGAATTGATACAAAGGCAATCGACAAATTCGTTGATTTTGACGGAGACGGCGTTGAGGATGTGGCAGACTATATCCAGAAAAACGGGACTGCCTGGAAAAAATGGGCAAAGGAAACACTGCCTGAGCCAAAACTGATCCATGCTGCAGATTCATATCTGTTCAACAAGCTTCTCACAGAGGCAGGAGTCAGGTTCAAGGTCGATGGAAAGGCAAAAACAAAGCCAAAGCCTGAGGAACCGAGCGACGTCATTGCATTTGTCGGAAAATACAAGAAATGGATTTCAATAAAGAAGCTTGGCCTCGATAATGTAAAGGACTATGAGGTATCAGGAATCCTCTCCGGCATCAACCATTCTGTTGTAAACAAGTCCTTTGAATTTGCAGGATCGGAAATGGACGATGCAAAAGTCCAGGCAATCACAAAAGGAAAAAGAAAATCCTATGGAAATGCTGCCCTCTGCCTTTCTGAAATCGGATCAGAAGATCCATACACGATCTGCAAGGTGCTTGAGGCAATAGGATTCAGGCCATATGCCAGCACGTTTATGCTGACAGAAGCATATCCAGACATCAAACCTCCGAAAGTAAGAGGAAGAAAACCAAAGGGATAAAATGAGCACCGGAGAGGCAAATGGAAAAGTGATTCTTTTTGGAGAGCACTTTGTTGTCCATGGAGCTCCTGCAATTGCCTGCGGAATTTCAAGCGGAGTTGTTGTTGAACTAAAAAAATCAGACCAGAACAGGATAGTTACCAAGCACAAGGTTGTTGAGAAGCTGAGCCTGGACGGGATAGAGAGAGTTTTTGCAGTGATGGGGGTCCATGAAAAATATGACGTCCGCCTTACCGGAGACCTTCGAACCTATGGAGGGCTTGGATCCTCAGCAGCATTCTGCGTTGCTCTTGTCAAGGCAGTTGCAAAGGAAAAGGACCTTCATCTTACCAAAGAGCAGATAAACAAATATGCATATGCAGGCGAAGGGGCATTTCACGGAAACCCGAGCGGAATTGACAATACAATAGCAACCCATGGGGGGGTGGTTGAATTTCGGCGCGGCAAAACTCCTGAAGAAAACAAGTTTGACTTTATCGAACTCTACAAGCCGCTTGATATTGTCATTTCATTTAGCGGAAGATACAGCCAGACAGCAAAGATGGTTGAGAGGGTCAAAGACTTCAAGAGCCAGGATGAGGAAGAGTTTGCACAGCTGCTTGATGAATATATTGACATTGTATCCAAAGGAAGAGCTGCCCTCGAAAAAGGCCAGATCGATGTCATTGGAAAGCTCATGAATGCAAATCAGAGCCTTGTCAGCGAACTTGGACTTTCTGATGAAGGAAATGATGCGATCAATGATATTGCAATTGCAAAAGGGGCCCTTGGCGCCAAACTTACGGGCGGCGGAGGCGGAGGCTGCTGCATTGCACTTGCAAAAGATGAAAATCACGCTAAGGAAATAGAAAAGAAAATAAAAGAAAAAGGGTTTGACTCCTTTGCAACAAGGATTTCAAACTAAGCCTTCTTTTTAGGGATTTTACCGAGGGATTCAAATGCCCTGAGAACTTCCATCGGAACAGCAAAGACAATCTTGTTGCTTGGATCTGATGAGATATCAACCAAGGTTTGCAAAGTTCTCAAATGGAGTGCTCCTGGAGACTGTGCAAGAGTATCTGCTGCTTTTCGAAGATTCTGGGAAGATACGACTTCACCTTCTGCTTTGATGATGTTTGCTCTCTTCTCACGCTCTGCCTCAGCCTGCCTTGCCATTATCCTCTTCATGTCAATTGGAAGTGAGATGTCCTGGATTTTGATTGCGGTAATGTCAATACCCCAGTCTTCAGTCTCGCGATCAACAAGATCCTTGATCTCATCCGCAATAGCCTCTCTTTGAGTGAGGACAAAATCAAGTTCCTTGTTACCAATAACATCACGGAGGGCAGTCTGACCATATTGTGCTACTGCATATACATAGTCCTGGATTTTCAGAACCGCTTTCTTGGGATCTTCAACCCTCATATATACAACTGCATTGACGCTCACCGGAACGTTGTCGCTGGTCATAACCTCCTGTTTTGGGATATCAACAGTCTTGATTCTGATGTCAACTTTCCTGACTCCCTGAAGAATTGGAACGATGATATTCAAACCAGGATTAAGAGTTCTGTTATATCTACCCAAAGTAAAGAGAACCGCACGTTCATATTCCATAATTACCTTGACGGAACTGAGGAAAAAAAGTAATCCAATAAATCCGGCAGGAAATAAACATACTAATACTTCTGGATCCATGGAACTCTTTTGGACCTGAGAAATATTTAATGGTTTTGAATAGTTGAGGATGGGCAGAATTTACTCAGGGGGCATTTGCCGCATGATGGATTTCTTGGATGGCAGACTGACTGCCCGAAGGCAACAAAATTCCTGTTGATGGAGCGAATGTATTTTTTTGGAATTATCTTGAGTAGTTCTTTTTCTGTTTTTTCAGGTGTGGTTGTCCTGACCAGGCCAAGGCGGTTGCTTATCCTGTGGACATGGATATCAACGCCAAGAGCATCCTTTCCAAATGCCTTTGCAAGAACAATATTTGCAGTCTTGCGCCCTACTCCAGGAAGCAGAAGAAGCTCTTCAAGAGTATCAGGAACTTCTCCTCTTTTGTCGACTGCACGGCACAGTTCGATCAGGTTTTTTGTCTTGTTCCGGTAAAACCCGATTCCGAAAATTATCTTTTCGAGTTTCTTTACTCCAAGCTTGTGGATTTGCCTTGGGGTGCTTGCAATTTTGAATAATTTTTCGACAATATCAAGAGTCACTTCATCGCGTGTCCTGGCAGAGAGCATTGTAAATACAAGTATCTTGAAAGGATCCCTGATCCTTGCTTCAACCTGGAGGATCGGAGGATTGTATTTCAGTGCCTCGCGATTCATCAGCCTGAGAATTGTTGCGATTCTCTTCTCGTTCATGGACTAGCTATCAAAAAAGCAGAATATAATCATTGCCTTTTGAATTTCGGTTAGAACCGCAGAAAGACAAGAAGGATATAAAAAAGCACTGTGTAGTAGGTGCATGAACTTCAAAATATTTGTACTCGGGATTATGGTTTTCTCAATGCTCTTTGGGTGCATTGAGCCTACAGTTGACCCAGGTAATGAAACAAACATTACAGAGCCAGCTGAACTTAAGAAATTCGCTTCAATGGATGAGCTCAAATCATTTCTAAAAAACAATATGAGAGAGCGCCAGGTATACTATGACGCAGTTGCAATGCCAATGATGGCAGAGAATGCAAAGGGCGCTTCAGAAGCAGCAGATGATGGCGGCAGCAGTGACTATTCAACTACCAATGTCCAGGTGGAAGGAGTAGATGAAGCAGATTTTGTAAAAACAGACGGGGCCTACATCTACGTGCTTTCAGGAAACAAGCTTGTGATACTGGATGCATACCCTGCTGTTGATGCAAAAATACTTTCTGAAACAGAAATTGAGGGAAGTGCAAATGAATTTTTCATCAATGGTGACGACCTGGTTGTCTTTGTGCATGGGTATCCGGATGCCATCGCATATGAAAAGGAAGAGTATGGTTATGGATACGGATATGGCTACACTGGGATAATCCACTATGATATTTCAGACAGAACAAATCCAGAAGTAAAAGAAGAAACATATGTAGAGGGAAATTATTTTGATTCAAGAATGATCGGAAGGAACGTCTATGTTATTGTGAACAAGAATGTCTGGTATTATGGAGAAGACGAAGATCAGATAGCTCCGCCCGTAGTCTACAGGGACGGTGAGAATGACTCAGGAGTATTCCCTGAGATATATTATCCGGACCTTCCTGCATACTCTTATACATACTCGACAGTCCTTTCGATAGACCTTGACAATGATGAGCAGCAGAAGAAGTTGTTCCTTGTTGGGGATGCAACAGACATGTATGTATCTTCAAATAACATATACCTGGTCCATGACAAATTCCCGGACGTGCCAGGGCCAATGCCACTTGTAGAGGAAGTTGCAGCAAAAATAATAATGCCTCCGGAGTGGGAGTACAATGAGGAGACTGCAATCCACAGGATTGCAATAGAAGAAGGAAAAATAGCATATGAGGCAAGCGGAAGTGTACCTGGACATGTCCTCAACCAGTTCTCGATGGATGAGCATGATGAGCACTTCAGGATTGCAACAACAGTAGGACATGTTGCAAGATTTGAAGGCCAGGCCAGCTCGAAAAACAATGTCTATGTCCTTGACAGCGACCTTGAGATTGTCGGAAAGATCGAGGATCTTGCCCCAGGGGAAAAGATATACTCAGCAAGATTCATGGGCGGCCGCGGATACATTGTTACCTTCAGGAAAGTCGATCCATTGTTCGTAATCGACCTGAATGACCCGGAAAAGCCAGAAGTTCTCGGAAAGCTCAAGATACCAGGATACTCGGACTACCTACATCCATACGATGAGAACCATGTCATCGGACTTGGAAAAGAAGCGATTCCTGCTGATGATGGGGACTTCTCATGGTACCAGGGAGTAAAGCTCTCGCTCTTTGACATTACTGATGTTGAAAAGCCAAAGGAGATATCAAAGTTCGATATTGGAGAGAGGGGAACTGAATCATATGCCCTCCATGACCACAAGGCATTCCTCTTCAGCAAGAAGAAGAACCTCCTGGTGATTCCGATATTGCTCGCTGAGATAGATGAGGAGCAGTATCCAACCGGCATCGAGCCATGGCAGCATGGTGACTACACTTTCCAGGGGGCATATGTCTTCAATGTGGACACAGAAAATGGATTCAAGCTAAAGGGAACTGTGAGCCATGTGGAGGATGAGGATGAATATGCAAAGAGCGGATATTACTTCTACTCTGAGTATGATGTGAAGAGATCGCTCTTCATTGAGGATGTTCTATACACAATATCAGACAGCAAGGTTGTGATGAACGAACTCAATACCCTTGAGCAGGTAAATGAAGTTGATCTGCCCTATGAACAGGAGGATTATTACTGGTACTATGAGTGAGACTTCCCCTTCACCATGGTTCCGGTAACCTCTTTGCCATGGAGAAGGTCAACAAGCCTCTCTGGACTTGCTGCATTTATGATGTAGGAAGTAACGCCCCCTTCCAGAAGCTCGTTGATCTTTCCCTTCATGGCGCCAGTAACATCATTTTTTGTTTCTTTTATGTGGCCGGATATCTGGGAAAAATTCTCAGCGGTGATTTTTGGAATTACTTTTCCTGATCCATCAAGAACTCCATCAACATTGGTAGTGAATATGAGACATTCTGCATCCTTTCCAAGATAGGACATTATCTGGTCTCCGGAGCAGACAGAGCCTTCAATCTCACTGTCAGGAACCATATCACCATAAAGGACAGGAAGATAGCCCCTGGAGAGATAATGCATTATGATATCTGTATCAAATTCCACGATTCTTTTGTTTTTTTGTTTTATTATTGAGTTTGGAGAGATGGAAACCGCAGGAACATTTTCTTCGACCAGTGCAGATACTACAATAGAAGAAAGCTCTGAGCAGGCTGCATGAGTATCGGCAAATCCAAGACGCTGTGAATCATTTGTAATTCCGTCATTTATCCCATGCTTCAGAACAAGCGCATGGCCAAATGATCCTGCTCCATGCACAATGACCAAATCGCGCATTCCCTTGCTCCATACAGTAGAGATCGCCTTTGCAAGTTTCCTGATCTGGCCTATGTTGGCAGTCTTGAATTCAGATTTGTCTGTTATTGCACTGCCGCCGAATTTGATTATCTTCATAAGATGAAATGGAGTAAAAGCACTTAAAAACATTGAGAAGTGCTAGAAGCCAAGTGCATATTTCATCTTGTAGTTCTTTACAAGCAGATAGTATGAGTAATCACGGATGTCTTCAGGGAATTTTTCCTTGAAGCGGTCCATTATTGCAATGAAGCTCTCAAAGTTCCTGGTCTCTATGTCAATTTCAAGATCACTGAGTATGATACTTCGCTCTGTATATGCCACTTCAGGATGTGATATGATGGTCTGGATTATTTCCTGGGCCCGGTCAAACTTGCTAAACCATATATCGACCTTGAAATATTCCCTTCCAAGTGCCTGGAGATTGAATATTGGCCTGAATCCGACAATAACTTTCTTGGTGATCAGATTTTTGAGGCGGTATCTTGCTGTGACAACACTGACCCCGAGATATTTTGCAATGGATACAAGGGAAGCGCGTGCATGGTCAGAGAGATAGTAGAGAAGCTTGAAATCAAGCTCATCCAGCTCTTCAGGCTGGGACTGTTTCATTGTTGGAAATGAGAGCTTTTCCATGTCCTTGGACCCCAGAAGATAAGGCCGTGAGAACTCGAAGTATTCAGTCATCATCGAAAAGTGGTACTTGGAAAAATAGCGGCCATAATGTTTTTTGAGATCGGTCCAAAAACGCTCAAAATCCCAGTTGTTTCGAGCAAGAATACCAAGCACTATGTTGAAAGGTCCGTTAATGCGGTAGAAGACCACGACATTTCTTGATTTTATGAGGTAGTCTGCAATTTCCTTTTCGATTTGAGGAGATGTGCTGTGAAGGCGAAGGTAGAGACGGTAGACAGTGTATCCTGCCTTTGAGAGATTCACGACAGTATGGTAGCCGGAAATAATATCCCTCTCCTCGAGGTTCTTGATCCTGTATTTGACAGTTTCCTTTGCAACACGGATTTTTTTACCAAGATCACTATAGCTGATTCTGGCGTTTTTATCGAGCTCTGAAAGGATTTTACGGTCTATTAAATCAAGATCTTCTAACGCCATATATGCTATTTTTAATAAAAATATATAAGAATCTTTCTGTTTTCGCAAGATATTGCTGAAAATATTAATAAACAATGAAAGTGGTAATATGTACACAGAATTGCACAAATTAACAATAAGAGAGTGGAAATACATGGTAAGAAGAAAAAGTATTATGATTGAGACTGAAGTTGATAGCCAGACTGTCGATCAATTGACAAATATTGACGTCGAGCAGATGCACAGAAAGCGCAAGATGGTCGAGGATGATTTTGAGCTGACCATGACAAGGATCCTGCAGGAGGCAAAGGAAACCGAGCTTCAGAGACCGGGAGAAGTCATTGGAAATGAGCACAAGCTATACAGTGTAAGAGAGACCCACAAATATCTCAATAAGAATGGGATAAAGATATCGCTTCGCACTCTGTGCGGAAGAATAGAGAGGGGCTCTATCCCATTTATCAAGGTCGGAAGAAAGAGGTACATACCAAAAAAGGTGCTTGAAGATCTTCTTGCAACCAAAAGCAGATACTACAGCATCAGAGATGCATTCAGGACATATTCAAAGCAGAACAGGAACGTCAGCTTCAGGTCATTTGCAGGTAGGATAGAGAAGGGAACAATTCCGTCAGTCAAATTCGGAACCAGAAGGCTTATTCCTGTCGAGGTTGTTGAATCCCTAACCCACATAGACAGGAACTACCTTTCAGTAAACCAGACAGTAAGTGAGCTTGATAAGAGCGGAGTGGAACTTCGCAGAAATGCACTTGAGAGAAGGCTTGACCGTGGAAGGATCCCGCACGAGAAGGTAGGGGGCAAAAGATACATCCACAAAGACGTTGTGAGAGAGCTTATTGACAAGGAAAGAGCCCTTAGAAGCGCATGAATAGATTTTTATTCATGTCTTAACATAATTTTACATCTATACGACCATTATAGATGTGATTTATTGAGGATTCTCTGCAGCCATGCAAAAAAACTTCAGATCCAGGTACGGGCGGATCAGCCACGCAGCAAAAGAAATGCCGAGGTTAGGAAGCTAATGTCAAGGCTGGCAAGCCTTCCTGAGATAGAGAATCCTGATACAAGGTCAAATAATGGACTTCTTGCCCTTGTCTGTGTAGAAAAAGGAGACGAAGTACTTGATCTTGGAGAGATCAGGGACGAGATTGCAAGGGCAAAGAATCGAGTCGGTGCAAGTGAAATAATCGTATGTGCATTCGGACACCTGAGCGATATCCCTGAAGAGCCAGAGGTTGCAAAGAGAATCCTTGGGGACCTCAGCGAGCTTCTTATGGCAGATCACAGGGTGCAAAGACCGCCTTTTGGCTGGGACAAGACACTTACTCTTGATGTTCCAGCCCACCCATACAACATGACAGGCCTTATTTTTACTCCAAAGAGATCATGGGACGAGATAGCCGGTGAATTTGACGAATACATGCTCAAAACAGGCCACTATAGGGCGCAGTTCAGGGTGCTTGGAGCATCCAGGGAATATGTCCGTCCTCCTGTACTAGACATTTGCTGCGGAACCGGAAGAAGCCTGCATTGGATGTACAGAAATGGAATGACTGACTATGTTGGCGTTGACGCATCAGCAAATATGGTCAGGCTGGCAAGGCAGATGGCAACTGTCATTGACCCTCTTGAGAATATGAACGGTGCTGGAAAAAGATTCCTCTGCGGTGTTGCTGAGAGAGTAGGAGAGCTGCAGCTAAAGAAGTTCAGGACAGTTTTGCTCTTCAATGCATCTGCATATGTTGATCTGGAACTTGTGCTAAGGCAGCTTCCGAGTATTATGGAGGATAAAGCCAAATTAATCGTTGCTGATGAGGATCCTTTTGTATTTTCCTCGATGGGAAAGGACAGCTCCATGAGAAATGCAATCGAGAGCATGGCAAGAAGACATAATGTTGACAGGATTGCAAAGCACATCAGGACAAGATTCAACCAGCTTGGCCATGTCGATGTACCTATAGATGGGAGGCACAACCTGGTTGGTATGGTATTTGAAAAACCCTGATTTTAGGCATTACATTTTAAAGAGGAAATAACAACGACAATACATGCGTATTTTGGTAGCTATTACTGGAGCCTCTGGTCTGGAGTATGGAAGGCGGCTTGTCGAGATACTAAAGCAGACAGATAGCGAGGTTTCGGTTGTTGTGAGCAGCGGGGCAGCTGAAGTTGCAAAGGCAGAAGGAGCAAAACTTCCAGAAGCAGATTATGGTGAGAATGACTTCTCATGCCCATATGCATCAGGATCAAATCCTCCGGATGCAGTGGTTGTAATCCCATGCTCACTGAAAAGCCTTGGCGAAATTGCAAATGGAGTTGGAAATAACCTTATCAACAGGGCAGCTGAAGTTGCACTGAAAGAGCGCTCAAAGCTCATACTGGTTGTTCGCGACACTCCATACTCTCTTATTACGATAAAAAACATGGAGAGAGTAACGCTTGCAGGAGGAGTCATTCTGCCTGCTACTCCTGGCTTTTATGGCAAGCC
>CAZYZZ010000004.1:0-24750 GCA_964651995.1 Microcaldota archaeon | reverse complement strand
ACAATAGGTTTGATGAAAACCTGAAAATTGCAAAAATGCTTTTGTATGATGAGCAGGATCTGATCCACAAGGCAGTGGGATGGATGCTCAGGGAAATAGGAAAAAGAAACCAGGATGCAGAAGAAAGGTTCCTCAGGAGATATTACAAAAAAATGCCCAGGACAATGCTCAGGTATGCAATTGAAAAATTTGATGGAAAAAAGAGAAAATATTACATGAGCTAGTCAAGGACTGCTATTGCACGGCATGGTGCGCCATCTGCATTTCTTATCTTGAGCGGAAGGAGATAGAAGCTGCATCTCTTTCCAATCAGTTTATCGAGATTGGTCAGGTTCTCTGCAATAAGGATGTTGTTCTTGAAAAAAAGCTGGTGGATCTCAAAAGGGGAAACATCAGGACTAAAGGAATCAAAACCAACTATCTTTGGCTTGAAGGATGTGATTTTTTTCCCAAGATCTGCAGAAACCAGTGATTCGCTTGGGTAATCATCATGAGTAAGTCCTGTTGAAAAAAGGATGATATCATTTTCCTGAACCATGCCAAGGTCCGGAGATCTGATATCAAGTACGACTCCTGACCCAGTAAATGTTTCAAGGGGAAAGTCATCCAGTTTTTTGCCGCCTTCGAACATGTGGAAAGGAGCATCGATATGAGTTGCTATGTGGGAGGTTATTGTCAGCTTTTTTGAATTCCAACCGTGTTTTGCAGCAGTTGTAAGCTGGAGAACTTGCGGCGGGTCATCTCCTGGATAAGTGGGAGTGTCATTGTCAACATAAAGAGATAGATCAATAATTTTCATAGCCACCAACCAGAATTACATATTTTATTTGGCAAGAACAGGAAATGGGCCCGCCCAGGATCGAACTGGGGATCTCTACCATGTCAAGGTAGCGTCTTAACCATTGCCGCTTAACCAAAAAGTTTTGGTCCAGCTTTTTCTAAAAGCTGGGACTCGACTACGGGCCCGGATTAGAAACTATAGTTGGTGAAATAGGATTAAAAGCCTAATGCCTGCGTCCGATGATTTCCAATCCTGCTTTGATCAGAGTAGGATCGTCTGCAAGAGAAGTTTCAACATGGCTAATGAGGCCTGCTGAAACAAATTGTTCAAAGCAGCTCAAAAGGGAGATGTCAAGAAGTGAGAGGATAGCCGCTGCCTTGGGATTTGGAGCTCTGAAAGCTTCAAGAGCTTTGTGCAGCTTTCCCAAATGGATTGGAAAAAGCTTTGAGCTTCGAAGTATGAGAAGATCGGCTTTGATTTGACCAGGCTGGTCATAGAAACCACAGTAGCCAAGCACCCTGCTCGCACTTGAGGCTCCTGTGCGCTGGAACATATATGGCATCAGTTTTGATTCTGAGCGAAGGTTGGATTCTTCTGTGACAAAAACAATTGTTTTGCCTTGTGCTGATTCGAGCAGGGGATCAGATAGTTTTACTCTAGGGGCTTCTGCCCGTGAAAATCGCTGTCTCATCGCTCTGACCTTTCAAGAATTTTTGATGCATTAAAAAGAATCTGGAAGTCGTCTCTGGAAGAGCCCTCGAATGAATCGATCTGGCCTGCCTGATAGTGCGGGATGAGTCTTTTGGAGAGGCTCTCATCAGAAGTGCAGACAATGACTGCGGATTTCGGATTGCGTGATTTAAAATCAATCAGACGGCCAGTAAAGACGGTAAGATCTTCTCCCATGCGGCTGACTGATTTGAAAACCAGAACATCTGCAGAAAGATCATGTGAAAGAAAATCAGCATATGCCAGAACTCTGCTTTTTGGTCCGACAACACCACGAAATAATCTGGATTGGATAAGGGGAGCGAGAATAGCAAACTGAGTATCCTCAACTACAAAAATAACAGTCTTGTCGCGAAGAGATGCCCCCAGTGCCCGCTTGCTCTCCAGAATCTCTGCTCTGGGATCTTTTGCAGGCTGAGGCGGTTTTTTCTTGGACCTAAAGAACATAATTATCGATTATAATTAATGGAAGGAAATGTTTAAAAATCAGAAGCGGTAGGATTTATCCCAAACAATTTCATTAGAAGGAGGCTCTCCTATACGATAGAACGCCTGGCGAGCCAGGTTTCGGACAGTAAAAGAAGGATCATGTACAGAAACATAATGCAGACAAAGGCGGGCAAGATGAGCATCCTCGTGAGAAATCAAAACTATCATTTCTTTGATAGCAGCTTTCCTCTCAAGTGCTTTTTTGCTTGATAATTTTTCCAGAACCCTGTGAATCTTTCTTTGCATAGCTGATCGCCTTCGAATACATATGATATGTGTGTGAAAATGTTTATAAATGTATTGAATAATGAAGAGGATAGAGGAGAAATAAAAAGAGTTTGATTAAGACTAAGTTAACTGATTGTGGTGAATCAAAATGAAATTTACAAGATCCCCGATAATCTGCCTTCTTGCTCATGTTGACCATGGTAAAACCACCCTTCTTGACAGCATCCGGGGAACTGCGGTCGTAAAGAAAGAAGCTGGCGGGATTACGCAGATGATAGGAGCAAGCTATGTGTCAAAAAAATCCATTGATGCTGTTGCAAAGAACCTTGCTGAAAAGATGAAGCTCAAGATCACCATTCCAGGGCTGCTCTTCATAGATACGCCGGGCCATGAGGCTTTTGGGAATCTTCGGGACCGCGGGGGAAGCCTTGCAGATCTTGTCATCCTGCTCGTTGACATCAACCAGGGATTCCAGCCGCAAACAATCGAAAGCATCAGGATACTCAAGCAGCACAAAACCCCTTTCATCCTCGTGGCAAACAAGATCGATGTCCTGGGCGGATGGAAGAGCCATGATACAACATCATTTCTGGAATCATACTCAAAACAGCCAGAACACATAAGGCAAAGGCTTGATGAAAAGATGTACGAGATAATGGGGAAAATCTCAGAGCACGGATTTGACAGCGAGCGCTTTGACCGTGTCGAGGACTTCTCCAAGCAGATAGGGATCATACCAATCAGTGCAAAGACCAAGGAAGGCCTCAGCGAGCTTCTGGTAATAATCGGAGGGCTCTCGCAGAAGTTCCTTGGAGAGCGGCTTGAAATTGATGAAAATGGAAGGGGAAAAGGAAGCATCATCGAGGTAAAGGAGGAGAAGGGCCTTGGAACTACTGTTGATGTTATTGTTTATGACGGAATCATCAGAAAGAACAATGAGATTGCATACATGACCCCAAATGGCATCAAGAAGACAAAGGTAAGGAGCCTGCTTGAGCCAAACCTCAGCGGAGGAGACAAGTTCCTCAACATAGATGAGGTGATTGCTGCTGCCGGGGTGAAGATATGCGCGCCCGGACTTGAGGATGCGATACCTGGATCTCCGATTGAAGTGATTCACGATTTTGAGAAGGACAGGGTTTCAATAGAAACACAGTTCAAGAAAGTCATATTCCAGAAACGCGACGAAGCAGGAGTTATCCTGAGAGCAGACAGCCTTGGTTCGGTTGAAGCTCTGCTATCGCTTTTGAAAAATGCAGATATCAATGTGAAGGATGCTGCGGTTGGCAACATCACAAGAGGAGACATTCTGGCAGCCGGCGCGCAGGAGGACAAATTCCTCAGGGTAATCCTTGGATTTAATGTAAAGGTGCTCGAAGAAGCCCGTGAAGAGAGCAGAAATGCTAATGTTCCTGTGATCTATAGTAATATTGTATACAAGGTAATTGAGGAGTACCAGGACTGGGTAAAGACAGAAAAGGAGAACATGAAAAAGGAGGCCCTGACAAAGCTCACCTGTCCTGGAAAGATCAAAATACTGAGTGGATATGTATTTCGGGTATCCAAGCCAGCCATATTCGGAGTAAATGTCCTTGCTGGCAGGCTGAAGAAGAATTACCGGCTCATGAACAAATCCGGTGAAGTGATAGGCGAGGTCCGGGAAATCCAGAAGGACAAGGAAAAGGTCCTGGAGGCTTCGGCAGGAGATGAGCTTGCAATATCATGCGAGGGAATGACAATCCCAAAGGATGCTGCCGAAGGGGATGTGCTCTACACATACATGACCAAAGACGAGATAGACGTCTGGAATGAGAGAATAGACATGCTCAGCAAGGAAGAGAAGGAACTGTTTGAAGAAATGAAAAAAATGATTTTGAAATTCTTCTGATCTTATGTGCCATTATTTTGATATCATTGGAAGCGGAGATGTGCTGATTCTCCAGCTTCTGACTCTTGCTTCGATTATTGCCAGCATTCTGGTCTGGATAAAATTATATCTCCAGAATGGACTTGAAAAAGAGCTCTGGACATATGGGCCTGCCATTGCATTCTGGGTTGTTTTTGGAACTTTAGATATCCTTGTTACTGCAAAGGGAACATTTCTTGATCCATACCGCGAGGGCAATCCTCTTGCAAGGTTTATTTTTGTTGAAACAGGATACCTTGGCCCTGTTATTGCAAGTATTCTCTGGATATCGCTCTGGGCAGGAATAATTCTCCTGATCAACAGGGCAAAGATAAATGGAGCTGTATTTTTCTCATCTGCAATATTCTGGTCGCTTGCTGTCGGGCACTTGTTCGGGTTTAGTTCATGGTTCTCCCCGATGTGCGCAATCTCTGAAAATTACAGACTGTTCTTCTCTGAAGTTCCAAGAGTGATAAAGATAATCCTTGTTGGAATGGTGATTGCGATATTCCAACATGGATGGCTGAAAAAAGTCAGCTGACTATTGCTGGTGTTTTTTTATCTGGGACATTATAGTATCCTTGACTGCTGATAGTGTTTCTGCAGCAGAAGGCGGAGCAATCTCATTGAACGGAACGCCAAGGAAGGTTGCAACCTCTTTTGCCTGGTTCCTGATCTTGTCTTCCGGATTTGTAAGAACGTCCATTGTTCCGGAGAGGGAGCCGAATTCAAATGGAAGCCGATCGCCTCCTTCAAGAACAAAATAGATGATGAACTGGCGCCTGGTCGCTTTCCTTGATCTGCGGTATTCCTTTTCAAGGGCGATTTCTTTGATGCTCTGCAAACTTACCTCTTTTGCCTCGCGTTTTACAAGGCTCCAGAGGGAGAATTTTGCCTTGCTAAGTCCCTTGTCGAGCCATATGGTCACCAGCTTGGTTGTAGCAAGAATGCCAAGGCCGATGAGGACAAAGATTGCAGTAAATGCAATTGGGACAATTTCGCCGGAAGGCAGAAATGCAAGCATAGCAACAAGTCCGACTACCATGAAAATCAGGCCTCCGAAAAAGTGGCTTAGGTTGTAATCCTTCAAAGTCATCAGGGACGAGCCCTCGGTTGTAATTTTCATGAGGCTATTTCACATACCAATGATTTAATTTTAGTGGTATGGAAGGAGCTTTGCTTTAAATCCATGCCTAACATATATTGTTTTCATGATCATTGGACTTACCGGGGAAAACTGTGCTGGGAAGAGCACAGTTGCAGAACACCTGAAGAAAAAAAGTTTCTATTTTTACTCGCTTTCTGATGTGATTAGAGAGGAACTGAGGGCAGAGGGAAAGGCAGTTACAAGGGAAAACCTTATTGAAAAGGGAAACGCGCTTCGTGAGGCGCACGGACCAGGAGCGCTTGGCCTTCGCATGGTTGAGAAGATCCAGGATGATAAGAACTATGTAATTGACTCCATCAGAAATCCGGCAGAGGTGGAGGAGCTGAAAAAGCTTGGCAGATTCTACCTTATCCATGTAACTGCCCCGCCTGAAGTCAGGTTCAAAAGGACCAAGAAAAGGCAGAGGGAGGAAGATCCCCAGACATTTGATGCTTTTGTGGAAATTGAAAAGATAGAGATGGAAAATGAGGATAAGACAAAGCAGAATCTGGTGGGGACATTTGCTCTTGCAGACAAGAAAATCAACAATGCCGGAAGCATGAACCAGCTCCATGACCAGATAGACATCACACTTGCCGAGGTTTCGGATGAATTCAAGCTGAGCAGGCCAAGCTGGGACGAATACTTCATGAGCATTGCAAAGGTCGTTGCAACAAGATCCAACTGCATGAAAAGAAAGGTCGCGGCAATAATTGTCAAGGACAAGAGGATTGTCTCTACAGGATACAATGGGACTCCAAGAGGAATAAGGAACTGCTCTGATGGCGGATGCCCAAGGTGCAACAACTTTAGTGAATCCGGCAAAAACCTCGAGGACTGCGTTTGCAGCCATGGAGAGGAAAATGCGATTGTACAGGCAGCATATCATGGAATCAGCATCAAGGACACGACAATATATACGACATTTTCCCCCTGCATCATGTGCACCAAGATGATCATCAATGCCGGAATCAGGGAAGTTGTCTATAACGTGGATTATCCGGTTGCAGAGGTTCCGATGAAACTGCTCAAGGAAGCCGGAGTAAAGGTCCGCCAGCATAAAATTGAATGATTTTTAAACTGCCCCGCCCAAAATAGGAACAGGCAGCGATGACGACACCGTCCCAGACTGATCAATGATGACAAGAGTAGCTACCGAGTTGCCGCTTATATCTGATTTTAAACTACAGAGGAAGAATGATAAGCAGCAAGCCGTAAGGTATATTAGGGTTTTTTCCAATAAGTAAACGGGAGGTATAATATGAAATTAGTAATTCAGGAGGCTCCAGCGCTAAAATCTGCAATTGATTCTATTGTTTGTCTGGTTGAAGAAGGACAATTTGAACTTGGAAATGAAGGACTTATCCTAAAGGCAATGGACCCATCACAGATTTCAATGGTATCGTTCAGGATGCCAAAGGAAGCATTTGTCGAGTATAGTGTTCCGGAAGAGATGAAGATCGGAATCGACATAGGACAGTTTGCAAACATCCTCGGACGGGGAAAGAGAGGAGAAAAAGCAGAGCTTTCAACAGAAGAAGGACGGCTGGTCGTGAGATTTCTTGGCGAGAAGCACAAGAGGACCTTCAAGATCCCACTTATAGAGACAGGAGACCGGGTGCAGAAGGAGCCGAAGATCGAATTTGGCAACTTTGCCATGGTAAAGGCAGATGCAATCAAGGAAACGCTCAAAGATGCGAAGCTTATCAGCTCGCATGTAAGGCTTCAGCTTACTCCAGAGCAGTTTGTAGTTGATGTTCGCGGAGAAAACGGGGACGTCAGGGCTGAATTTGAAAATGGAGGAGCAGAAGTTTCAGAAATCAAAACGCAGAGCGGGTCAAAAGCAACATTCCCGCTACAATATCTCGAGGACATGGTAAAGGCCACCAACTCCAGCTCGCAGGTGAGAATTAACCTGGAGACAGACAGGCCGTTGAAGCTGGAGTATGATATTGAAGGCGCTCACGTCGTATACTTCCTCGCACCAAGAATAGAGACAGATTAGGAATATACACAGATTTATAAATACTTTGTGGCCTAAAATATATAAACGTAGTTAACCCAGGTGACCGGAAGAATGAAGAAAACCGAGTACTCAGAATTACATGTCCCAGATGCTTCAGAAAGACTGACAGTGCTAGAAGCAGGAAAATGTGAGGATGAGCAATTGCCAGAGTTTACTAAAGAAGTCCCGATATCTTCAAAGAAAAAGGAATCAAAGGATATGGTGACCGTTGAATACGGATGGAAAAAGAGCAATTCACCAAGCATCAGGATAAAGAAGATGGAATACAGGACAGGAGAAAGTCTGAGCGGACTCTACAGGATTGCGGCAAGAGACGGCGCAGACAGTATCAGTTTCGTTCACCAGAATACAACTTATATTTTAAGAAAAACAGTAAAGGAGATTGCCCAGGCCATATACAACGCATATGGAAAGATCAAGGGAGCACTCGAGAATATTGTCGGGTTCCTTCGAACTGAACTGGGAACAGATTATGTTATATCCAAAGTAGAGAGCGAATCCTGGGCTTTTGATTCAAGAATTTCAAAAGGTGGAGTCCATTATGTTGATGTGGACGGGCTTGATAGGGAGAGCAAAAGCAGGCTGGTAAGCCTTGTTACAGAAAAGATATCCGCACTCCACTCTGATAATCTCATCATAGGAAGATTTACCCTAAACAACATCCTGCTCGGAGAAAATGACATGAAGCTAACAGACCTTCGAAGGATGAGGGCATCCAGAAAAAGATCATATGTAATCGATGAATTCAAGAGCATCCTGCAATACCTGTTTTCTCTTGAGATAGCATCACGTGAGGACGTATATGTATCTCTTGCATGCTATGCTGCTGAAAATGAAAAGAGCTGCAATGAATGGTACCAGAGCAAGACAGGAAACAAGCCTTCTGATGAGCTTGACATTGTAACAAAGCTTGAAGAAGAGATCTACAACTAAACAATTTCTACTTTTGTCTGTCCATTATTTTCTTTATCCCTAGTAAGCCGGTAGTTTGATGCAAAGTCAGAGCCCATAAAGGCCTCATCATGGGTGATGACGAATGTCTGTTTTACTACTTCTGGAACTTTGAACTGAAGAGCAGATGAGAGCATCTCGACTGCCTGTGAATCAAGGTTATGTGTTGGCTCATCAAGAATAAGCCAGCTGAGCTTGGGAGTCAGTATCATTGCAAGCGCAACTCTGAGAGTCAGTGCAGCGCTTGCGCGCTCTCCCCCGCTTGCTATGACATCAAGAGATTTCCAGACTCCATCATTGACTTCAAAGAGATAATCCTTTTCACTGACAGAAAGGCGAAGGGCCTTGTAGTTATGATATGGATAGAATATCGGCCAGATCTCGTTCATGGCGCCATTGATTGCATCGGTGAGGCTGCTTCGAAGGGTTGTCTGGGTCTCAAGAAGGGCATTCTTGTAGATAAGAAGCTGGTCCTCAAGCTCATACAGGGATTTGATATCCTCGCTGACAGAACGAAGAAGTGAGATCTCTTTGGAAATGGAGCCCAAATGATCCTGGGTGATTCTCTGCTCGTTTTCAAGTGACGATTTTGATGATTTTATTTTCTCAAGCTCCAGCTTGGCTGTTTCGGTTTTTGTCCTGAGCAGCTCAAAGGCATTCTTATCAAACGAGAGGCCGGAGAGTTCGGATTTGACTTCAAGAAGCTTTTTGGAAGTCTCTTCAAGAAGTTTTGTTTTCTTTAGAATGTCATCGTATTTCGAGATTTCAAGGCGCAGTTTTTCAGAATCTTTTCCAACAGAATCAAGAGTCTCTACTAGGGTGCGCTTTTGAGAAAGAAGTTCTGTTGATTGTTTTTCAAGCTCGAGTGCCTGGGATTTGAGTTTTTCCAGATCAAGCATAGTAATTGATCTGAGGTTTTCAGAAAGAAGACCTGCTTTGCGTATTTTTTCTTCCAAGAGATCATTTTGTTTTTGGCTTTGGGATATGATAGAGGAAAGCTCAGTGAGACGTTTTTCCTTCTGGGAGATTAATTGCGCCCGCTCCTCCTTTATATGCGAAATTGACTGGCCAGTAAGGTTGCTTGAGCAAAGCGGACACTTGGAGAGGTCAGATTTGAGTTTAGTTAGAAGCTCTTGAAGATCTTGCAGCTGCTGCTTTGTTGAGCTGAGCTCAGACTTGGACGAGAGGATGTTTTCCGAAAGGGATTTTTGCTCAGAAGCGAGCTTTTCAAGAGTACTGCCATCAAGAAGGGATTCGAGCTGTTTTTTCATATTCTGATGCCGCGAATTGGATTCGGCAGCAGCCTTGAGATTTGCAGAGGCAGAGCCTGCTTCTTTGGAAAGATCAGAGATTTTCTGGTCAATGGACTTTAGTGAAAGCAAGTGCTGCTCTTTTTGCTTTTGAAGAGAAGTGAGCTTTTCTTTTGAAGCCTCAAGGGCACCTTCTGGAACAGGAGTGATCTGCTTTTCTATTGAATCTCGCTCTGCAGAAAGTGCGATTGACTGCTTTTCAAGTGATTCGAATTTTTCCTTTTGCGCTTTCATGGAATTGAATGATTCGAGAAGCGATGAGAGGTTTTTTTGATTTTCATTCAAGGCGCTTAGGATACCTTTGAGTTTGTCCTGGCATTCGGAAAGTTTCTGAAGCTGCTCTTTTTCCTTTGATTGGACTTCTTCAAGCTTTTCCTTTGAAAAGCTCTCTTCAAGCGTTTTTTTCCTGGTCCTGAATTTTCCTATAACAGTTACTATGTTAGACCTTGCAGTCTCAAACTTGTCAAGCCCAAGAAGAGTATCTATCTCCTGCTTTCGCCTTCGCGGATCCAGGTTCAGGAAGTATTCGATATTGTTCTGCTCGGAATAGATTGCGCGGGTAAAGAGATCATAATCCACGCTGGTCAGGTTTTCAATGAAAGCAGTCACTGCAGAAGTCCCGTGCTCCACAAGAGAGTTGCTTTTGAAAATCTCGGCGCTGGTTGTTGTGCCTCTTTTTGTACGCTCTATTGAACGTTCAACCCTGTAGGTTTCGCCTTCCCAGAGAAATTCAAGCACAACCTTTGAGCTGGATTCATTAAAGCGCACAAGGTTTTCCAGTTTGAGTTTTCTCCTCTCAAGCGCCGGAAAAGTGCCAAAGAGCGCGTAGCTGATGCCCTCCAGAATGCTGGATTTGCCAGCGCCCATAATACCAATAAGGAGATTGGTGCCGCTTCGAAACTCCAGTTTTGAGTCTTTGTGGGACCTCCAATTAATGAGGCGAATAGATTTGAGCATCAGACGATAATTTGAATGGAAGAGAATTAAAAACAAGGGGAACTAAAACAAAACATGGCCTTCAGTAAAGAACTCGAACGACTTATTGAGAATGCAGAAATCATATTCAACCCACCTGAAGATGAGCTTGAGAAGATGGCAGAGCATGAAGGGAGGAAAACCAGGTTCGGCAGTGTTTGCTATAAGACAAAACTAAAGGGCAGAAGCGCCAAGCATACCCGGGTGATAGAGGACAAGGCAACAGAAGACCAGGTTGCAACCATCCAGAAAGCAGTGGAATATGTTGCAGGCAAAAAGCTCATACAGCTCGACCGGCAGATGTGCCTGACAAAGCCTTTTCTCTGCAGGGCATATATATCTGCAGATTATGCCCACATAGCACGGATGTGGGGGGGGATGCTTTTCAAAGAAGTGAAAATCGACCGTCCTGATTTCATAACAGTGCAGATTCCGGAGTGGCCGGAGACAAAGATCATTTGCGATGCGAAGGATAAGATCACTTTTGTTTTGGGCTCGGACTATACAGGAGAGCTGAAAAAATCAAACCTGAGGCTTGCGATGCTCGCAGCAAAGGAGCGCGGAGGGCTTGGGCTTCATGCAGGATCAAAACTGATCAGGGCTATTGATGGACAGGGAAAAATGCAGGAGAAGGGGGTGTTGCTCTTTGGCCTGAGTGCTACTGGAAAGACGACATTGACCTGCCATCACCACTGGCTGGATGCCCTCAAGCGCGAGGGAGTTGTGATACGCCAGGATGATGTTGTCCTGCTTGATACTGATTCGTCCGCAATTGGAACCGAGAAGAACTTCTACATTAAAACAGACGGGCTTGAGGCAGAAAACCAGGGGGTTCTTTATGAGGCTGCAATAGGCAAAAGGGCAATGTTTGAGAATGTTGCAGTGCTGCCAGATGGAACAATAGACTTCTTTGATACGTCTGATACTGCAAATGGAAGGGCAGTTGTTCCAAGAAACGAGATGAGGCACACCGACCTTGAGATTGATCTTAAGAAAACAGATATTGTACTTTTCATAACAAGAAGAAACACAATTGTCCCGCCGGTTGCAAGGCTTAGTCCGGAGCAGGGAGCAGCATTCTTTATGCTGGGCGAATCAATCGGAAGCTCGGCCTCTGATGTGGATCCTGGAAAAACAAGGAGGGTAGTTGGAACAAATCCGTTTATCATCGGCTCAGAAGCGCAAGAGGGAAACAGATTCTATTCAATATTGAAGAAGAACCCCAATATGAGATGCTATCTTCTCAATACAGGAAAGGTCGGTGAGGGAGGGCTTGGAGAAGCAGAGAAAATCACTGTCCATGATTCTGCAACAATAATCAAGGAAATTGCAAGAGACCAGTGCACATGGAAGGTTGATCCTGACTGGGGATATGAGGTTCTGGAAAGTGTTCCGGATGTGGATCCGACAAGGTTTCACCCGCAGAGGCACTACACAAAAGAGAAATACGCAGAGCTTACAGATGAACTGAAGCAGGAGAGGATTGCCTGGCTAAATAAATTCGAAAAATTGGATGATGAGATAAAAAATGCGATTAGATAGCAATGGAGAGGATTAAAAGACAAAAGATCATAATTAATATGTGGATGATGATCAAGGTGATCACTGAGTCTAGCCCTAAGCCAGTGTCTGATTAGTGTGTCAGCATTAATCAGGCCAGGGGAAACCCGGCCACGGCAAAAGCGGTGAAGGTTGACGTGCGGTCTGACACAAAAAAGTGATTTTATGGAGAATATAAGATCAGCATTGATTGCTTCGGCTTTGATTCTTGGAATCATAGTCTTTTTGGCAGGTATGTACTTTCTGCATGGCATGATTTTTGGAAGCGGCATACTTGAGAGCATGCTGCTGATAATGGTATCTGTATTCTTCATGTTATTTAGCCTGCTGTCGCTTGGATCTGCGGTTCTGGTATGTCTTGATGTCCTAAAATCAGAGGAAATGAGCTGGAAGAGAAAGATATTGTGGATACTCTTTGCATGGTTTTTCGGAATTGTTGCAGCAGTGATATATTACTTTATAGAAAAACAGGCCAGATGGATCTCTGATAAAACAATAGACGAACTGAGTGCAATGAGGCCTTCGGTTTCCATGCCGGTTGTAGCCTCTGTTTTTGTTTTGGGAACTGCTATTCTTGTTGGCGGCATCTTTATCAGAGAGTATGGCATGATTCTGCTGATACTTGGAACCGGAACGGTTTTGCTTTCACTTTATCTCTCCAAGAACATCTCTCCAGAATAAACAGGTTAATAAGAACAAAGTGGAAGAAAATAGCATGGACAGGATAATACTCTTTCTTCTTGCAGGCATTCTGGTTCTTGGGCAGGGGTGCGTGCAGGAGGGTACTTTGCCGGAGAAGCTTGATGGAGTGCAGGTTGATGAATATGAAGGAGAGGACCTCTCATCAATCGATGATTTCAGGGAGAACTCGATAAAGGGCCCGCAGTACATCGATGAGGATAGCTACAGGCTGAAAGTAAGCGGACTGGTGGAGAATCCAGGAGAATATACATACTCCGAAGTTGTAGATGGGTTCCAGAGCTATGAGAAGGTGGTGGGACTTGATTGCGTGGAGGGCTGGAGCGTGAACATCCTTTGGGAAGGAGTTCTTGTGCAGGATATTCTGTCCCAGGCAGGCCCAAAAGAAGAGGCAAAAGTGGTCATATTCCATGCGCAGGACGGATACACCACATCTTTTCCTGTTGAATACTTTGAAGACAGAGACATACTCATGGCATACAAAATGAACAATGTGACTATTCCGCCTGAGAGGGGCTACCCGTTCCAGCTTGTGGCCGAGAGCAAATGGGGATATAAGTGGATCAAATGGATCACAGAGATTGAATTGTCTGATGATGAGAATTATCAGGGATACTGGGAGAGAAGGGGCTACTCCGACAGCGGAGATCTGAATGAAAGCTTTTTCGATTGAGAACTGATAATAAATATTGCGGTCGATTCATTGCCATGAACTCCAGAATGCTATTGATATCCATGGTTTTTGTTTCACTACTTTTATTTGGATGCACCAACGAAGTGAGAGACAAGGCAGAGGAAGCAGTAGAAAAGAATAATCCGGCACTATGCAGGGCTCTTGAAGAGGAAGATGATGTAAAGAAATGCTATGTCCTTGTTGCAACTGACATGGATGATCCGAATGTGTGTCTCAATGCAACAGACAGGAACGACTGCATATCAAGATTTTCAGTAGAAAAAGGAAACATAAAATACTGTGATATGGCCTCAGATGAGGTTGCCAAATATGCATGCGTGGCCTCGGTTACCGGAGACCAGACGGGAAGAGCAATTGAAGAGCTGATAGCAGACTGGAGATCAGAAGGAACAATAACCAAGTGCAAGGAGCAGTGCGACAAGTCTGATGAAACTTGCAGGAAGGTCCATGTGGAAAAAGAGGAAGTTGCCAAGGAAAACTGCCTAAGCTCCCACAAACCGGCATCAGACGAATATTACTGGTGTATTGATGCTGCAGAAAAGACGCGCTCGAGCGCTGTCCTGGATTGTTATGAGGAGGAGCTTGACTGCAAAAAGCGCTGCGACAAAGCAGGAGAATAGCTCTTGCGAAAAGGCTATAAGAATCAGCAACATATTGTGTGCATGCGCGTTTTCATTATAATATTATTAATTATGGCTCCGGCATTTGCACAGTGCCTCGATTCATGCATGAATACCTGCTGCTACAAGCATGGAGGAGCCCTGATGGATCTTATGCCTGGCAAGGTCAATGAGTGCGATGAGATGCCAGGGTGTATGGTGATGTTTTTAGGGTCCATAAGAGGATCTGATGACCTTGCATGTTTGCAGTATGCTGGAGAGCAGGGAAGCGGATACAGCAAGGAAGCAATTTCCCAGTGCATGGCCGTGTGCATGAATGAATGCGGAAGCCATTGGGAAGGAAGCCCTTCTCCATTTACAGATGGACCGGAGAATGACTATGAAGAAGAGATACCAGAGGGAGTTTGTGCGGATGTCTCTTGCCCTTCTGCCTGCCAGTACGAAGATAACTTACCAATGCTCTACTACGATGGCAGGTGCATAGAGGACAACAGCACTGAAGATGGATATGTGTGCGGATATACAAAAGGACAGTGCGTATGGAAGTGCAATTCTGCAGGAACAAACTGTGCAGATGCAGATCCGCTGACAGTTACTATTGATTCCCCAAAGCACGGGGCTCGTTTTGATACCGGAAAACAGGGATATGTCCTTGTGGATGTTGAGGGAGAGGTCAGCTCAAGCTCATCCCATCAGGTTAGCAGGGTGACGGTCAGCACAACAGTTGCAAATCCAATGCAGGCGAGCTTTGATCCGAATTCAAACAGATTTAGCCTTGAGGGAGTGAAGATAACTGAGGGTAAATCAACGATGATCACTGTAACTGCATACGATTCTGATGGAAGAAGGCTCGGGACAAAAACAGTGACAGTATATCCATCGCCAACTCTGACAAACCTCCTGATCAATAAGGGAGGTGCGACACTCTGGAGAAACGGACAGATCATCGGGAGTGAGTGGGATGAAGGATTCAACGCGTACGAAACGATAGATGGGGATGAATTTGAAATCCATAGTGAAGAGACAGTCACGATTTTGTACAGTGATGATACCAGTGTGATCCTCAAGGGTCCGTTCAGGATCCAGTATTTCAAAGATGAGATCAGGCTCAAGAAAGGAGCAGTAGAAGTTGAAGTCAAGCATGATTTTAGGGTGTTGGGAAGGCTTGGATACCATGTAGTCAAGGGAACAGAATTCAAGGTTATTGTTCCTGAAGACGAGAGCCTTCCGGAAACACTGGTTGTGATGAAAGGAACAGTGCTCTCAGGACTTATTGAGGCTCCGGAAAACGCTGCAGAGGTAAGCAGTGGAGAGCACCTGTATCTCTATCCCGGAATATCTCCAGGAGAGGACAGCATTGGAAGTGCAACAGCAGCCGAGATGCAGAGTTTTGCAGAAGGAGGAGAAGTTACCACCCCACAGACTTATGGGGATGTGCCATCTGGAAGCGGAAGCTGCATGTCTGCAATTTTGATTTTGTCGGTTCTTTTGCTGCTTGCTGCGATGCGCTCAGAATAATCTTGAGTCTAAGAAGTTTGTTTGAGTGTCTGTGCAACTGCATCAGATATTCTTTGGAGAGTGTAGGGCTTGGGAAGCACATTAGCAAATCCACGTTCCTTTGGATGGGACATGGTATTATCCTGGGTGTAGCCGCTAGAAGCAATAGCAAGGACATTAGGATCAAGTTCCTTGAGCTGCATGAGGGCCTCAACGCCGCCCATGCCTCCGGGCACAGTCAGATCAAGAATAACCAGGTCAAATGGATCATCAGAAAGAGCCTTTTTGTATTCTTCTATGGCATCTGCCCCATCAACAGCGCACACGCATGTATAGCCAAGCCTCTCAAGCATTCTTGATGCAGAATTGCGGACAGAATCCTCATCATCCATTAGAAGTATCCTGGCATTTCCAGTAGTTAAATTGGAGGATGGGATGTGGCTTGGAATCGGCTTGGCGCCTGGCCTTGCAGGAAGGAAGACTGTGAATGTCGATCCTTGGCCGAGCTTGGATTTTACGTGAATATCCCCGCCATGGTTTTGGACTATGCGGTAGGTGGTGGCAAGCCCAAGCCCATGTCCTTTGTCTTTGGTAGTGTAGAACGGCTCGAAGATTTCCTCAAGCTCATTAGGACGGATTCCAATTCCAGTATCAGTAAATGACAATTCCACATAGTCTCCTGGTGGAAGATTTGGAGGATTGGAAATATTGCGCGAAGAGAGAGTTATTGTTCCTCCTTCTGGCATGGATTGATCTGCATTTACAACCAGGTTCTGAACTACCTGCCCTATCTGGCTTCGGTCAATATCAACTGCCCAAAGATCATCAGGATGATCATGCTTTGCATTGACATTGGATCCCCTGAGCATAAGCTGGGAAGTCTCTTCAAGAAGTTCTTTCATAGATGCAGTTTCCTTGACAGGGCTTCCGCCCTTGGCAAATGTAAGGAGCTGGTCTGTCAGTGCTTTTGCCTTTTTTCCAATGCGCTCGATTTCAGCAAGGACATTTGTCCTCTCTTCTTCTTCCTCAGGAGAAGTCAATACTCCCGCCAGAGAAGCATTTCCGACCATGACCATGAGAAGGTTGTTGAAATCATGCGCAATTCCGCCGGCAAGGCGGCCCACTGCCTTCATTTTTGCATTTCTCTGCATCTCGACTTCCAGTTTCCTGCGCTCAGTGATGTCAACTACGATGCCCCGGAAGCCGACAACCCTGTTGTCTCTTTTTTTGGTACGGGTATATACTACAATAGGGAAAGTAGAGCCGTCTGATTTTACAGCAAGATATTCTCTTCCGGAAGTTTGCCCCCCTGCACGAAGAGATGAGATGGATTCTGAAAGGCGCGGCCAGTCTTTTTTGGCAATAAGGTCAGAGAGGGTTATCCCATCTTCTATTGTTGAAGGATGATAGCCGAATGTTTCGAATGCCTGGGAATTGGCATAGGATATTCTGCCTTCAAGATCAGTTTCATAGACAGTCTGGGGCAGAGTCTCGGTAAGATCTCTGAAGCGCTCCTCGCTCTCGCGAAGAGCAAGCTCGGCCATCCTGCGCTCCTCTTCACCGGATATGGTAGTTGCTAGGATACTCAGAATTTTCCTGTCGGCTTCAGTAGGCTCATAATCAGAAGTATAGAGGACACAAAGAGTTCCGATGGACTCTCCCTGGCACTTGATCAGGTTTCCAAGATAGGTCTTGAGGCCATATTTTCTTACATTGGGATCAGTCTCTGCGTATGGAGATTCCATTAGTCCTGGAACAAACTGCTGGCCGTCCGGAGGAGGGCAGTCAATTAGGTCAGAGCAGATGTGGCCATCTGCTTTAGATACGACCTCATAATCCTCAGGAACATGCCAGCTTCCCAAAGAACAAAGAAGGTCCCCTTCAAGATAATTGTAAAGAGCGCAATCAGCATTGAGCAGTTCCCCGCAAAGCGCAGTCAGCTTTTGTATGTTTTCTCCAGTATTGCTTCCAAGAGTTGAAAAGATATGCGCTATTTTCGTCATTCTCTCCTCGTTTTGGGTTAATGCATCCTGGGCAGCCTTCCTCTCACGGATGTCCCTTGAGATTCCGTGGATTCCGGATAGCAAGCCATTCTCATCAACAGTCAGGCTGACAGAAAGCTCGGTCCAGATGCCGTAGCCGTCAATGTGTTCTTGTTCAAGCTCTACTTTTTGTCTTCTTATCTCTCCGGTCCTGTTAAAGTGGTCGACTTCTTCCCGCAGGAGAGTAAATGCAGCTACCTGTGATTCCTTGGTCAGCGTCTTGTGAGGAGGCTCTAAACACACCTGCTCTGGCCGAAGCCCACGAAGCTGATAGATCGTGGGGCTTACATAAGTGAACCTGGCCTGCAAAAATGCCTCCATCAGGTCAGGATGATTGAAATCAAGTTCCATTGTCCAGACAGTATCAGATGCTTCTTCTGTAAGTTTCCTGTATTTTGCCTCGCTGGCAGTTAGCGCTTCCTCTGCCCGTTTTTTTGCAGTGATATCTGCAAACACGGTTGCAAACTGGTCTTCGCGAAGTGAAAAAACAGAAACATGGAATGTTTTGTTTTGCGGCTGCCAGACAACTTCAAAATCCCGAGCTACCCCGGTAGTTGCAACTTCTGCATAAATATCAAGAAACGGAGGGAAGCCCTGGCCATAGAGCTCCGATGCAAGGCACCCGACTGCCTCATCTATTGGGATCTCGGTTAATTGGGAATATGCAGGATTGGCATCAAGTATCTGATAATCAACAGGCCGCCCCTCATCATCAAAAACAAGCTCGTGAATGCAGACGCCCTCGCGCATTGCTCCATATAGTGCAGATTGAAGCTGTTGGTTCTCAAGCAGAAGCAGCTCTGCACTTTTTCTTTCGCTGATATCGCGGATAGTGCTGACAAAATATGTTTCCTCCCCTCTTTCCCATGGAACAAGGGTAAGCTCAATTGGAACGATATTCCCGTCCTTTGCAAGACCGGAGAGCTCTATTGGCCGGTCAAACATGTGTGGAGGAGCAAAACCACCTTCCAGTGAGCGGAGCTTGAATGCCTCTTTGGAATCCGGAGGCATTATCAGTGAAATGGGCTTGCCGATTGCTTCCTGGGGACCATAGCCAAAAACCCTGCTGGCAGCAGGATTCCAGGAAACTATTTTTCCCTTTGAATCAGTTACCACGATAGCATCATAGACAGTAGAGAGAATGGATTGGCAAAGGTGAGGAGGAAGAACACAATGGGATTCGCTCTTGGGAGTACATGCAGTAAACTGGCTGCGCCTGGATGGAGAATCCGAGACTAGACATTTGTCAGCACGCGGCAACAGTTTTGGATCAGGTTTTTTTCCAGCCATTATATTTCTCCATGGTCCGGGCAGAAGTGCATTTTATCAATACCAGAAGAATTAGGCAAAGAAAAGACACCCAAATTTTTACCCACCACAATTAGATACTTTTAGATAGAAACATATATAAACAGTTTTTCCGACGAAATCCCACGTTTTTAGTGGCCTTTCCAGATAACCTCATCAACTTTCTTTTTGTAATTGACAGTTCGGGCCAGAACAAAAAGCAGGTCCCCAACACGGTTAAGATAGCTGATGGTGCTGGAATTGATCTTTTCTTTTTGTGAGATAGAAACAACACTTCTCTCTGCCCTGCGGCAGACGGTCCTTGCATGATGCAGGAGAGATGCTGTTTTGCTTCCGCCCGGAAGGATGAAATGGTTCAGAGGAGGAAGATCGGATTCGAGGCTGTCTATCTCTTCTTCGATCTGGCCAACGCGGGCAGGGCTGATGGTTTTGGTTGGAGGTTTTTTCGATGCAAGCTCAGTTCCGATTATGAAGAGGTCTTTTTGGATTTGTTTGAGTGAATCTGTGATGGACTTGGTTTCACTAAATGCAATTGCAATTCCCAGAACAGAATTAAGCTCATCAATGTCTCCATATGCTTCAACACGCGGATGGTCTTTTGGCACTGTTCCTGCGCCAATGAGAGAAGTGGAACCTTTATCACCAAACTTGGTATAGATCGGCATATGTGGAAAAAACCACAGAATTGTTTAAATTAGTATTCTTTTACACTATTAAACCCATGTCCAGCCTAGATTACAACCAACATGCACGAGCAGGAGCGCTGCAAACACTTTTGTTCAGATCATTTGCCAAGTCTGAGCCTGCACTGGAAGGACTCACAAGATCACACGTTGTTCGAAAGATCATGGAAGAGCGAAGAGAGAAGCAGGGGATAAATGAGCTGATAAGTGCCTCTGCCAGCAGGCTTGCAGAGAGAGAAGGAGAAAATGAAAGATGGAAATATACGCGAAGACACAGTGTTGAAGTGGGATTCATAGCATATCTGATTGCAAGTGAGGCAAAAAGGCAGGATTTGGCAGAGGCAGGGGATTTGGATCCGGACCTTTGTTTTGTCGGAGGCATAATCCACGACATTGGAAAAACATTCCTTCCAATGGCACTCATAGTAAAGGAACTTGGGATAGACCTGGGTTTTGTGAGGTTGTTTGAAGGAAGCAAGATGAACGATATTGAAAGAAGAATACTTCGCGATGAGCATATTTCTGCAGGAACAAGGTTTGTCAGGTTGTTTGATGGTGACGAGCAGGTCAAGACACTGCTTGATATGGTTGGACTGCACCATGTGATGTTTAATGGACAGAATAGTTTTGTTCCAAGCTACCCTGCTCTCATTAAAGGCGCAAACCTGCCCCTTCACGCAAGACTTGCAAAGACAGCAGACTTCATTTCAGCAGTGTTGCCAAGGCATTATAGGGAGACCAACTGGATAACCTCATTCAGAACAGCAGCAGCATATGCCATGGCAGTCTCTGGAATGGAGCTTGATCCCCTCACAGTCCAGTGCTTTCTCACAGGAACGCACGATATAAGCCCTTCAGATGCAAAGGACGCAATAAGATCCTTTATGCACCCCGGCGGCCAGATGATGATATCCGACTACATGGGAATGCGTGATTATGTTGAAGCGGTTGAAAAAAGCATAGGGTTTGAGGAGCTTGCAAAAACATGGGATGTGGTAAGGGTGCTTGAGACAGAAGAGAGGGTGGAGATACTTTCGGAGAATTGGGGATTCCCGACACTATCGGAGGTCTCCCCAATGAGCATTAAGAACAAATATGCAGAGGCAGGATGAGGCAGGGCTAAAGAGCAGAACCATGAATAAATCGGAATTTGTATATCTCATCAACTTTCATTATTTCAAAATCCCGGATATTTTTTGAGTATAAATTAAAGAGTTTGGTTAGCTCTGCATCAAACTCGGCATCGTCTTTTACCTCAAACAGCACCATAATTTCAAATTTGCCAATAGATCTTACAAAAAGGATAATGCTGGGGTTGCTCTTGCAATAATTATATAGGGAGTCCCACGTTTCCTTAGTCATATTACTTAGTGAGAGAGGTATTTCGTACCACCTCAAACCAACAGCTTTGAGGTCATATAACCACCCATATCCCTGGATCAGACCTTCATCTTCCATTCTTTTGATTCTGTGTTTTACTGTGTCAGGTGACAGGCCAGTATTGTTAGCAATAGAAACAAGTGAGGCCCTCGCATCTTCGGTCAGGATAGTTAGGATCTTTTTATCATGATCGTCAATCAAGACCCTGCTCTCGTCACTAATCAAACGGGATTCTCTTGTTTTGGTGTTTGGCTTTCCGATAATGGAACAGCTCTCAAAACCATAATATTGGGTGATAACCTGGATAGAATAGACCCTAATTAAATCCTCATATTTTGAGACGATGGCATCCCACATCCTTTGGAATTCCATGGGATTCTTTGCATTGAAGGTTACAACAAAGTTGATCTTCCCAGACCCATCAGCAGCATACCGGATGGAATTGCAACCTAGAAGCTCATTGATAAATTCCTTTTGGAGCCGGTGATTGCCCCATTGAAAATAAACAGCATAATTTTGATAACCCAGCTTCCCCACATCGATTGTAAGTAGCGTGTCTTTGAGTATTTTCAATCTGATGAGACGTTGTGTTCTATAATGGGCCATCTGTTTGGAGACTCCGGCCTTTCTTGCAAGAACAGCATAGCTTTGACGGCAATTTTTTGAAAGCTCATGGAGTAGGATCCTGTCTTTCTTATCAATTTTCTCCATTTTTTTACTATTGCTTATTATTCTTTTAATTATTATGTATTTGTCAAAAAATCTAGATAAAATATTTAAATACCAGTTTCTCCCAGATTTGACAATATAGGACAAGGATGTTTTATTGGTGAGGGATTTATGGAAAACAGAATAATGATAAAATTGTCATTTTTAAATTCGCCATACACAAGAGTGGCTGAGATCTACAGATTGCTTGATACGCTGGGATTTGAGGCGATGATTCTTCCCAAGGTAGATTGCGGAAAGAGAGCATTCTTATTTATATCAAAAAATGACCTGAAAAAAACCAGAGACGCATTTGACATATTGGGGATTCAGGCAGAAGATGAAGAAGTCCTCATAATAACTCTCGATAACAAAATTGGCGCAATAGCAGACATCTCAAGAGAAATTAGAAATAAACGGGTATCCATATATCGCGCATTTCTTGCTGACATATCACTGTCACAGGCATATTTGATACTTGAATGTAGTGATAATAAACTGGCACTAAGGGCCCTTGAAAACAAGCAAGAGAGCAGGATTTCTGCTTTTTAGTCTTTACAAAGGGAGAATGCCAGGGCCCGGCCATTTGATATGAGCATTAAGAATAAATATGCAGAGGAATAGTTACCTTGTATGACAATTGTTGATGATTTTGCGATACTTGAGAAAAATGGCTTTGAATTATTGCCCTATTTTTTAGCAAAAAATGAGAACGAGGCAGTAGCAGCTGCAAAAAAGATCAAATATCCGGTTGTGTTGAAGGTTGTTTCATCTGAAATAGAGCACAAGACAGACATTGGCGGGGTCAAGGTAGGCATAACAAATGAAGATATCCTGCGCCACAGCTACCAGGACATCATGAAAAAAACAAAGGGGAAAAAAGTCGATGGTGTTTTGGTGCAGAAGATGGCGCGAAAGGGCGTTGAGCTTATCGTAGGCGGAAAAAAGGATCCGCAGTTTGGCCACATGATCGTTCTGGGCCTTGGAGGAATTTATGTTGAGATTTTCAAGGATGTCAGTGCCAGGATCTGCCCTCTTGGCCAAAATGAAATCCAGGAGATGATATCGGAGCTCAAAAGCCACCCGATAATAGATGGTGCGCGCGGAAGGAAGGCCATCAACAAAAAAGCGATCATCGAGCTTGTAATCAAAACATGTTCATTTATGGAAAAGGAAAACCTTGGAGAGCTTGATCTCAACCCGGTTATTTGCGATGACCGGGGCTGCGACATTGTAGATGCGAGGTTTAGCAGGTGATAATCATGAAAAAAATAATCCAGAATCTCGACAAGGTCTTTTACCCAAAATCAGTTGCAATAATAGGAGCAACCCCAACAACAAACAAAGTAGGAAATGTGATTTCCAAGAATTTCATTGACGGGAAATTCAGGGGCAAAGTATATCCAGTAAATCCAAAATACAAGAAAATATTGGGAGTTCCGTGTTATTCGGATATTGGAAAAATCAAAGGAAGCATTGATTGCGCGATTATCGCAACCCCTTCGAAAACAGTCCCTGCAATACTGGACAGCTGCGTCAAAAAGAAAGTGGGTGGAATTGTTATAGTCACCAGTGGTTTTGAGGAGATCGGGAACAATAAAATCGCAGAATACATAAAGGAAGTGGCAGTGAAAAACAACATCCCGATTGTCGGACCCAACTGCCTTGGGATCTTCAATCCATATGCAAAGGCAGACAGCATGTTCCTGCCGATGTACAAGCTTGAGCGGCCGCGTGCAGGAGAGATCTCCTTTGTATCGCAAAGCGGAGCAGTAGGCTCTGCAGTGCTTGATCTTGCTGCATATTATGGTGTTGGAATTGCAAAATTCATATCATATGGAAATGCGACTGTTCTTGATGAATGTGATTATCTGGAATACCTTGGAGAGGACGAAGATACGGAAGTTATTTTGCTTTATATAGAGGGAGTGAAGAATGGAAAGCGCCTTCTTGAAGTGATGAAGAGAGTGAATAAGAAAAAACCGATAATCGTCCTCAAGGGTGGGAAAGGTGCTGGAGGAGCTGCTGCTGCCAAATCACACACAGGAAATATTGCAGGGAGCTATACTGCATACAGCGCTGCTTTCAGGCAGGCAAAGGTTGTTGAGGCAGCAGGACTCAATGAGCTCTTTGACATAGTCAAGATTTTCAACCAGCCAAGGCCAAAAAACAACCGCGTTGGAATAATCACAAATGGTGGGGGCCTTGGAATCATTACTGCAGATTCGGTTGAGCAGATAGACCTGAGGCTTGGTGGTTTTTCTGAAAGCACAAAGAGGAAAATAGCCGAGATTCTTCCATCATATGGAAATGTGGGAAATCCCCTCGATCTTGTTGCTGATTCTGGTGTTGATGCATATAAGAAGGCAATAGATATTTTCATGGGTGCTGAAGAGATTGATATTCTCCTTATCATTGTGTTGATGCAGACCCCTCCTGTTGATGAGAGGATAATACATGTTCTGACAAAGGCATCAGATGACAGAAGAAAGCCAATTGCAACTATTTCCATAGGCGGAACATATACAGAAGCATACAGGAAAATTCTTGAGAGCAATGGCGTTCCGAGCTACAACTCGCCAGTTGCTGCTGTGAGGGCAATAAAGAGACTTGTCACTTATTCTGAATACTACGATAAGCTGAAGAAAGAGTAATTTTTTGGGTAGGGGAGACCTTACTTCCACTATTAGAAAGCAGGTTGTTTGTTTTTAAGTTTATGTAACTATAGTTACATAGTAATAGTATAGGGTGTTTTTGTGTTTGTTTTGTATTTTTACGACATTAAAGCAAGAAACAAGAAAAAATTCAACAGAATAAAAAGACGTTTTTACTACCACCTGCACAGGCTGCCGTTGAAAAAAGAATACTGGAAAACAAAATCAACACTAATGGTCCCAACAAAAATAGAGCGCACTATGGATCTTTTCTTCAAGAGATTTGGAAAATCTGTTGAAGTCTATAAAGTGCTCACAGAATCCGTTGAAGAGCTTGAATAGTGGAATTATGGGGTCTGTCTA
>CAZYZZ010000003.1:0-25038 GCA_964651995.1 Microcaldota archaeon | reverse complement strand
AATTAGAGCGGATTCTACTTATGATTCTACTAATTTATAAAGCTTTCGGGGAAAAGCAGGGGTTTTTCTGCTTTTAGCACTTTCTAGCACTTATCTAGTTTTTCTTTATAAACTCTCCTCATTCAAAATACAAATTATATCATATTTATAATCTTATTCCCACATAATATTATCATCATGGCCAGAAAAAAATATGCAAAACCTCAGATGAGACCAGCTAAACCTGCTATTACACTAGATGTGAAGTGCGAGCCAATCCAGAGAAACCCGGCCCATGACGAGATTCTGCTCACTCTCATTGCCATGGAGCAATCAGTCGAAGAAGTCTCAAGGAATCCCAAATCCCATGTTGAGCAGTCTGTTCTCATGCTTCGGGATCCCGACATGATCAGAACAGGCGTTGCAAGGCTCTATGATGCATTTGTTGCGCGGGCTGATATATCTGATGCAATCCCCTGCCTGGAAAATGCGCTGGAGCAGCTTGATGGAGCAACTCTCAGCGTTGCTGTTTCGCTTCTTGCTGATCATTATATGTCAAAATCCGATCATGAAAAAATCTTCATGCTGCTTGATCATGAAAATCCCCAGATAGTGCGCGATACTATTGATCTGCTCACAGACTATGCAAAGGAAGGAAAAAACATCTCTCCATTTGTGAATCATCTTATCTCAGGAATCATGAGCCATGATCTGACTATTTCAAAATCATCATTCCTTGCTCTTGAATCTGCTGCACTGGTACTTCAGGATCCTCTTGCATTTTTCTTCATAAAACGCATTTATGACCAGGAATCCGGCAAATGCTGAATCAGCAGCCAAACAGTTTAAACTCTTGAGCGTAAAGTTTCAGCTTATGAAAAAAATGATGCCTGTATTTCTCTCCATTTCAATTATCTTATTACTCATTGTTTCTGCCGGCCTTACATTTCTTTTCCTTGAAAACAATTCGCTCAAGGAAGAGATTATACAGTCTCAGGAGCAACATGAGAATCAGGAGAAGTCTCTCAGGCAGGAGATCTCAATTCTGAAATCAAACATAACCCAGAAGGATGCAGAGCTTAGCAGCCTAAGGCTAAACCTCAGCGAGAGGGAAATCGAGCTCACTTCATTATACAAAAATCTCTCTGAAACCGAGAAAAAACTAAACGAAACAGAAGCAGAGCTCCAGTCAAAACAAACAACACTTGAAGAATATACAGAAGAATTCAATGAACTTTCTTCTGACATTGAAAATATCGAAAGCTCTCTCAATGATTCGCTGCAGTGGCTCTCTGAAAACTCCAAGATGAGCGCGGAGAGCGAATATTTCATTTCATATTCGAATCGCAAATGCATGGAAGATGATGAGCTTAATCTTGCATGCATTCCTCTTTTCATGGACCGCCACATCGGCTTTACATATATTGATGAGCCAAATGACAAGCTCAATTCAATTGATGAGATGATAGAAAAAGGCGGGGGAGACTGCGAGGATTATTCTATTTTTCTAAAAGCGCTTCTAAATGATTATGAAGACAACCCTGATCTGATCGGATGGAAACCTGAGCCTGGAAGCACATTCATAGTCCACACTACTTCTGAGAAGGAATGGTATTATGATGATTCTACTTCAGTTGATCTTGGAAGGCTTGAGGATTATCATCCTGTTGTTTTCTGCTATGTAACGAGCTATACAATATCAAGGCTTGAGGGGCACTGCATTGTCGCACTGCCTGAAGATGAGATTGCAACAAAGGAAGACATCTCATTGCTTGAAGGAGCAAAGACATTCGAGCCTCAGACAGGTGAATACACCGGCAGGATCGGAGCTGACTTCAATCTATGCTATGACAATGAGAATTGCGGATATTATCCAGGTGATTCCATTATCATAATAAGCGACAGTGATCTGTTCCAGTTCATTGATGGGCAGTGGAAAGGCCTTGCCGAATACCAGGGAAAAGCAGATGAGCTGAGAGACCGGATTGAAAGTGCAACAAGTCAATAGTTATGAATAAATAGTTGTACTATTTGTAATTCTATGCTGGATTGGTATTTATGAAAGCACTGCAAAGAAGAATTACTGTTTCAAGGAAAATCAGGATGGCTGCAGCAGCACTGCCTTTAGTCTCAGCACTTGCATGCACCCCACAAGCAGAATGTCCAGAGCAGATAGTGCAGCAGCCAATAGTAACAGCCCCATGCAAGTGCGCGCCATGCGAAACTGCAAAGACAGTTCCACTTTCATTATCAGACAAACTTGATGCAGTCTCAAAATCTGTCCGTGATTTTAGGTCCAAGGAGAGGGACTTTGAAGATCGTATGAGGTTTTTTGACAACTCAAGGTTTGAAGACGGAACAAAAATGTTTCCGGGAATTGCAAAAACAATCCGCGAGTGCCCATACTTTGATTCAAATGAAATCAGATTCAAAGTATCAAAGAGCCTTCTTCAGATGTTTGATGAAAACCCGCAAAATCTCTCCAGTGTTTTTCAACTGATCGAAAAAATGCCAATGACAATAGTCGTGCAGATAGCATCGCTTGAACATAATATCGGAGATAAGAACCGGATTAAACTTCGAAGAAGGCTCAGATCAAGGAAACTCACTACTCTTGATCGGATGGATGCAAGCGCAAGTTTTTTACTTCAGCTTGAACATGCTCTCAAAAATGGCGACGGAGTCCAAAAGCAAAGTCCAACTCCAGAAGACTGGAAGCTGCTTGACCGCGATGTCTCATCAAGGATTCTTTACTGGCCAGTGAAACTCTGGTGGGTAAATGACCTTCAGATCTGGGATGTTGCATATTATCCTGATCATCTTGCAAGGTATGTATGCGCGCGGATGCGAACAAACTTCCACAAGACCATTGGCGGCTTTGGAAACAAGTGCCCAAGACATCTTTATCATTTCAGGAGGCAGCAGGATCAGGAGGTTACTTTTGAGCAGATCTGCGCGGAACTTGGAATAGAAGAATGCCCAAGCGAGCCGCTCTCTGCATTGGATTATAAATGATTCCCTTCTCATTTCCCCTTATGGACGAATACGCAACTATGATCAGAAAGGCAATCTGGGTCGTCAATGAAAAAGATTTCCAGCCACTTCTAAAAAACGGATTCAGGTTTTCACTATCCTACCTGTTGTTGCTTGTTATCATGTATACCGGATTTTCATTTCTTATTGATTTCATATCATACGGTTCTGTCATCGACTCAATCGTAGTTGCAATCATCGTTTTTGTAATGATCCCTCTTGTTTACGGTTTCCTTTCACTTGCAACCCACATGATCCTCCAGTTCTTTGGATGTACACGTCCTCTTACTGACACCCTTCAGATGTATATCTATGGATCAACTGCATCTCTATTGCTTGGCTGGGTGCCGTGCATCGGTACATTGGCAGGATTTGTTGCCTTTGGAAATACTTTCCGTGGAATCCGTGAGATCAACAAGCTTGATTTCTGGAAAACAGCAGTTGCAATGGTCGTTCCGCAGATTCTTGTGCTGATCCTGATAATGGGTCTTGTGCTGGTCTTTGGAACAATGTTCGGATATCAATATTACTGATCTGCCTTGATAAAAGGCATATAAACCTCAGGTACTACAATTGCTGCATGACTGTTCTTGTTACTGCTGCAATTATCCAGAAGGGAGATAAATTCCTGATTACCCAGAGAAAAGACAGCAGCTCATTTGAAGCTGGCAAATGGGAATTTCCAGGCGGAAAGGTTGAGTTCCTCGAGCATCCTGAGCAGTCACTGCATCGTGAAATACTCGAAGAGCTGAACATTAAGATAAAAATCCATGGAATATTTGAAGTTGCATCCCATGTTTATGGGAAAGACCATCACGTAGTTGTCCTTGCATTCCTCGCAACCTTCCACTCCGGCGAGCTGAAGAATATAGATGTCCAGGATTCAAGATGGGTCAGCCTGGAAGAATTGAAAAAATATGATTTTGCTGCAGCAGATCTTCAGATTCTTGATAAAATTAAAAGATTGGATATGGTGGATCAAAATCAGGCTTCATAGCCATACTCTAGAGCTTCTTCAGCATGGCCAAGAGAACCTCTCCATGATGAGACAAATCCAAACAGCCTCTCAAGATATGTTCTATCACGCTTAAATGGAACCTTGTTCCTGAGCCCAAGATGGCGTATTATTTGGTCATCTGTTTTTCCCTCGCTTCTCATCTGGCGGGTTATCTGTATGATCTTTTTCTGTGAAACATTTGCTGAGGTATACAGCCATACGATACCTTCAATGTTGCAGCCATAGTCCGTGTTCAGGATGAGTTTGCACATAGGGCAGACTGTTGCAAGATTTGATTTTGCATTGTTTTGTGGATCTCCATCAATATGATTTATTGTCTGGTATTTTTCTCCTTCAAAATCACAATACTGGCATTTGTTCTTATCTCTATCTAGGATCTCTTTTTGCAATCTCTGGATTTCGACATGGGACAGCCTATACTCTCTCTCGATCTTTCCTTTCCAATTTTTTGCATCATTATAAGTAGGGCAAAACTTCTTCATATGTATAATATGTTTGACCTTATATATAAACATAACCCAAAAACACAAAATACCATTTCTGCGGAAATATGCCCTCTCAAAAAGAATTTAAAGCAGCCACGCTTATCTCGAACAGGTGATAAAATGCCAACAATTGTACATTTTGAAATACCTGCAGATAATGTGGAGCGGGCCAGCAAGTTCTATTCAGGGCTTTTTGGATGGGAAATCAAGAACGTCGGGAATCCTTCTGGGAAAGCAGATGGCGACTACTGGATGGTGAGCACAACCAATGATAAAGGCGAGTGCAGTATTGGCGGAGGAATCCTGAAAAGGAAAGGAGCCTTCCATGTGCCAACCAATTATATCGGAGTTCCGAATGTAGAAGAGGCTGCCAAAAAAGTCCAAGAGCTTGGCGGAAAGATTCTGATGGGAAAAACAGCAGTTCCGGGAATGGGCTATTTCATCTGCTGCCTTGATTCAGAGCACAATCAATTCTCCCTCTGGGAAGAGAACAAGGAAGCAAAATCGTCTGAAAATGATACATCCAAAAATTGCTGCGACTAGATTTCTATCTTTTTTTCTTTTTCTGCTACTATTGCATTTCCTTTGAATAATTCAGGATGCTGGGTATGTATCGGAATGACCTTTTTTGGACTGATTTCATCTATCATCTCAAAGATCTCAGCCATTGATGCATGACCTGATGCATGAAGCTGATGATGCTCAAGCGAAAATCTCTCAAGCCAGTTCTTCATCACGTTGTCCTGTAATTGGGACATAGGATCTTCCTCAAACGGCTCGCTCATTGAGTGGATGCAGGATCCTGGACTGGGCCTTACATCAACCAGTTCAGTGAGCTGGAAGAAGTCAAGCTCCCATATTATCTTTTTCTGGTTTTCAGAAATCCACCTGGAGTCAACGCATTTATCGAGCCAGGCCTTCTCCCAGTCCTTGTAGATTTTCATCTCCCTCTTGTAAACTCTTATTGTCTCATCTCCAAAAGGCTCTGGAAGTCCTATTCCATCATCCTTCAATGACTGCAGCATATGCGCGGTCTTGAGGCTTATCACCAGGTATTTTCCGCTTTCCCTTGCAACATTGTAGAAAGTCCTGAACCTGTCAAGATCCTTTGGATATCTCATTGCAAGAACAATCTCATCTCTTTTGATAATTTCAGAGCTTTTTTCATAAACAGCAGATTCAGAATAATTCTTCCTTGTTTCTGCAGGAGCAACGCGCGTTCCCTCAATGATCAGAACATCAGGCTTGCTTTCAGCTGCCTTTTCAATAAAGTCCCTGGTCATCTCCGGCCTGTTTCCGTGCTTTCTGATATCTCCGGTATAGCATACCGTACCCTTGCTTGTGTGCACAATAAATCCATAGGCTCCTGGAACAGAATGGTCAACATGGACAGGGACAACCTCAATATCGTCTATCTTTATCCTGCTCCCTGTCCTGAATGTCCGCACATCGTTTGCAGGAATTACAGTGCCGTCATATGTCCTGCTTTCCTTTTCATGGAAGATATTTGCCTTTCCTGTTTCATTTACTGATCGCAGTATTGTCTTTGCAGTCTCTCCCATGTGGATCGGTATCTTCTGGTCAAGATATCTGATATGCGCAAGATGGTCATAGTGGGGATGGGTTATGAAAACCGCATGGTATTCTGGTTCAGTATATTCGATATCAGTTTTTTCAATTGCCCAGGAATTGTAGAGCCCCTTTGTCTTTGGCATCAGCCCAAGTGCAAACTGGTCCCTTAGTCCGAAACGGGTTCTTGGCTGCAGGTATTCTGCAAAATAATCATCCAAGTGTCCGAAAGACTGTCCAAAATCAAGAAATATGCGTGTTGCTCCATCTTCAAGAAGAATCTTGTTTCCGCCGATTTCGCCAACTCCGCCAAAGAGTGTAACTGTGCTCATCAAGAGCATTCGCAAATTATATTCTTAAATGCAATCAAAGGTCATTTCCGCACGGTGCATTATTTTGAATCAAAACAGGAAAAGGTTATTTTGGCATAAACTTTCTCATATACTCTGCAGCATCTTTTGCTCCCCATATTTCAATGTCAAGCTGATCATGGTATTGAACCGGGTCTTGGCCTAACTGGGAAAGAGCGTGGAACATTGCCGGGAGTATTGTGCCTAGATCCTTAATATAAAAATCTACTGGATTTTGGGCATGGAATTCTGTTGAAACGTCTCCAGACACATTGCCTTTTTCTCTAATATAAGCAAGAACTACCCATGCCATATGGTTGCCATGAAGTACATGCATCATCTCCTGACCACTCAGATCTTCGAAGCATGCCCGAATAAATTTCAAAACATCCAGTTCTGAATAATTAGTCTTTCCTTTCAATCCTCCCAAATAGCTGCTAAATCCTTTTATGAATGACAATACTGCCAGTTCATTACTAAGTTTTGTCTCTTGGCTCAACTCGTCATAAGTTACGAAATTGGGATTGAAAACTTTGTCTTTATCTCTTGCGCTAGCAGGTATCCCAAGGTCTTCTCTAGCAGAATCAGACAAATCCGAAACAAGAACAGGCCCCTCAGAACCAGTGAAAGTATAAAGTGTTGTTCCTCTTTCAGTTCTCTGTGCAGTTTCTCCTTCAGCAATATCTCTTCCAGATAGACTTTTGAGCTCAAGAGCTTTTCCTTTTGGAATTTGTCCTCTGAAAGCAAATTTGGTCGGGTGTTTTAGCTTAGCATCCTCCCCAGCATGCCATATATTGTGATTTGCTCTTGCCGGCTCTCCTAGTTTATTCATGAGGTGCTGGTAGAGAAGCTTTCCAGTAGCAGGAGCGCTACTTGCTCTTTTCACAGGATATTTTCTGAGTAACGTCAATCAATTCACCTTTAATGTTACAATATATGGATAAATATATATTTAAACTTTTGTTATTGAGACGTTCTCACTTCATATGAACCATATGCATAATTCAGATTTTATTCTGCAGTGAATTTCAGGCTGACAGGTTCCTTTACCTTTCCTTCCCACTTGAGGACATTTCCCTGATCAGTAGAAATCACTTCCCCTGGCTTTGCACTGCTGATTGCAAGCGAAACCGTAAGCTCACTACCATCAACAGATTCAAGGGCCATCTCGTTTTCCCCGACCTGCAGGACAGAATTGATTATTGAATTGAATCCGGAGTTCTGGATCTTGTCTGCTGCTATGGTTCTCTTTCCATTGAAAAGAACCCTGAGCGATCCGCCCTGGATAGCATATGAAATTGCATAGACCTGCTTGAAGAGAGTGAAATTGCTCTTTTCATTGAAGAAAACCCATGAATCTCCTTTCTTCTTGAAAGTAAGTGAAAATTCGCCATCATCGACTTTCATATACACGATGTCAAAATCACCGATCTCTTCTGTCCTATCAATCTTCAGCTCTGCAAGCTGCTTGAGGTCTCCCATTATCATTTTGGTGAACTCTGGCTTCTGCTCTTCCGGGACTTCTCCTGAAGTCTCAAGCCAGTCCTGGTATATCCTGCCCAGAAATTCAAGATCGTCATTTTTTATTGCATTAAAATATCCTGTCAAAAACTCTTCAAACTTGCTGCTCATACTCCCTACCTTGAAGTTATTTCTTTTATAGTTAGTGTTTTTCCAAAATAAGAAAATATTTAACATTAGTCTAGGATTGATGTGCATGGGGAAGATGCTTGCAAAGAAGCTGGAGGGAACTTCAATTCAGTGCATTGCATGTCAGCGCAGATGCACAATCCCAGAAGGCTCTGCCGGCTTTTGTGGGGTCCGTGTCAATGAAGGCGGGAGCCTCAAGCTTTCTGTTTATGGACGGCCTGTTGCGATCTGGTCAGACCCTATTGAAAAAAAGCCGCTTTTCCATTTTCTTCCTGGAACGCGCAGCTTTTCAATTGGAACTGTAGGGTGCAATTTTGCCTGCGAGTTCTGCCAGAACTGGGATATCAGCCAGGCTCCGCGCGAGGCCCGCGAAAAAGATCCAAAGCACTGGAGGGAATATTTCCAGAATTATATTGACAGGTGCCAGAAGTGGAGCCCTGAGCGCATAGTAAAAGGAGCCATTGAATCTGACTGCAAATCAATATCATTCACATACAACGAGCCGACAATATTTACCGAATATGCACTTGATGTCATGGAGATTGCAAAAAAACATGATATCCGGGGGGTTTATGTCACAAACGGCTATGAGACAAAAGAATGCTGGGATGCGCTCGTGGGAAGCATCCATGCTGCGAATATTGATCTGAAGGCATTCAACCAGAAGTTCTACACTGAGCTTTGCCATGTTCCAGAGCTCGAGCACATAAAAGATTCAATAGAATATGCAAAGAAAATGGGGATCTGGGTCGAGATCACAACACTTGTCATACCGGGATGGAACGACAACCTCGATGAGCTTAAGGCAGCAGCAAAATGGCTGCATTCTGTTGATCCTGAGATGCCATGGCATGTTACTGCATTTCATCCTGACTACAAGATGCTCTCAACAAAGAGGACTCCTCCTGAGATATTGCTCAAAGCAAGGGAGATCGGCCTTTCTGCCGGCCTCAAATCCGTATACTGCGGAAATATCCCAAGGTCATACTCACAATATGAAAGTACAATCTGCCCATCATGCAATTCTGAATTGGTTATAAGAGAAGCAATGATGGTCCTCTCAAACAATCTTGAAGATGGCAAATGCCCAAAGTGCCAAGCAAAAATTTCGGGGGTGTGGAAATGATAAGAATGCCTGCTGTTGCCGGAACTTTTTATCCTGGAGATGAAAATGAACTTGAAACAATGATAAGAGATTTTTTGGATAAGGCAGATGTGCCCAAGCTGCCCGGAGCCCTGAAGGGGATAATAGTCCCTCATGCTGGATATATCTACTCTGCTCCTGTTGCAGCATATGCATACAAGCTGCTTTCTAATCAGAAAAAACTGATTCTTCTTGGCCCAAGCCATCACGGCTATTTCGAGGGGCTTGCAGAATCAGGACAGGAAGCATGGAATACTCCTCTTGGGCTGACTCCTGTATATGAGATCGGAGATACCCACAAATATCCCGCAGCACATAACCCTGAACATTCTCTTGAAGTGCAACTGCCGTTTCTCCAGACTGTCCTCTCAGAATTTTCAATTGCTCCTGTTCTGACTGGCAACATATCTCCTGATGATGGCGCAAAGCTTATTGACAATGGCGATTTTCTTGTTGTGAGCTCTGACTTGAGCCACTATAAGCCATATGCAGATGCAGTTGCAACAGATACAAAGACAATTGAACTGATTGAAAATCTTGACCTTGATGGATTTCTGAAGTATGGCGATGCCTGCGGGAAAACAGGGATCGCTATTGCAATAGCACTTGCAAAAAAACACCGATGGAAGATAAAAAAGCTCAACTATGCAAATTCCGGCGATACCGCAGGACCAAAGACAGAGGTTGTCGGTTATGCTGCATTTGCTATTTTGGAGGTATGATCCATGAAACTTACTGAAGAAGAGGGGAAATTTTTACTGGAACTTGCAAGGCGCACCATAAAGACCTATCTGGAATCCGGAACTGTTCTCAATCTAAAGCCGGAAGAAGTCCCGCATCCAAATCTGATAAATGAAATGGCCTGCTTTACGACGCTGTATCTTGATGGCAATCTGAGGGGATGCATTGGTTCTCTTGAAATTTCAAGACCCCTGGTTTTTGATGTGATTGACAATGCCCTCAACGCAGCTCTGCACGATCCAAGATTCCAGCCAGTTACCCTGGAAGAATTTTCCCGAATAAAGATGGAAATCTCGGTCCTCACTCCTCCTGAAAAACTTGAAGTGGAATCTGCTGAGGATCTGCTTGCAAAGCTTGTTCCAAGAAAGCACGGGCTCATAATCAAGAAAGGATGGAACAGGGCAACATTCCTTCCTATTGTATGGGAGCAGCTGAAGGAAAAAGAAAAGTTCCTCGGGCACCTGTGCATGAAAGCAGGCCTTGCCCCTGAAGAATGGAAAGAAAAAGGAATGGAATTCTTTGTCTATGAAGCCCAGGAATTTACTGAATAAGCTTTATGTTCACGACCTTGTCTCCGAATGCTGAGGTCAGCTCACTGCAGAACTTATCCATTATCTTTGGAATATTTGACTCAGGAGTGATCTTGAAATCTATGAGGAAAGTGTGCTTTCCGTCAGTTACTCCGAAATGCCCCACTTTTGGCATAAACTCATTTAGCATGTCCTTGTGCTCTATTGTGATCTTTGATGAAATTGCAGATATCTTCTCCTTGATCTTCTTGGGTGTTTTTGTCTGCACCTGGGCCATGATCTTCATTCCGCTGATGTCATTTGGATCAATCTCAAAAGATCTTGCAAAGAAGTGCGAATTCGGAATTACTATGGTCTTGCCTTCTATTGTCTTTAGCAGCGTGGATCTTCCGTGTATCGACTCCACAAATCCAGTGTGTCCGTCAATTGTTATCAGACTTCCTATATCCACATAATAATCCCCAAGCTGGAGGCCTGCAAGTATGCTTTTGATCTGGTCAAATGCCGCAACAAAGAACAATACGACTATGAAAAGCCCTATGATCGTAATTACTGTTCCGACTTCTGTGCTCAATATCTGGATTGAGATGATAAGTGCAATCAGGTACAGCACTAGGCCTGCGGTTCCTTTCATAAGGCCGATTGATCTGTAGACTCCTGACTTGTCCTTGACATTCTTCTGATGGACATCGATTCCGGTCAGTATGACCCTGACTATGATGTTCATGGCAGCAAATATCATGAGAATTTCCCAGATCTTGAAAAATTCTCCTGTGAGTATGTCGCTTTTGGCATAATGGAATCCAACAAGAGCTGAAATCAAAATCAATATGAATGCAACAGAAAGAAAGAGCTCCTTCAGTGTTTTTGGAATGAAATAAAGCTTTGACCTTCCAAGCAATGTAAAGAGGACCCTGATTACTATTGACCAAACCAACATCAAAGCTAAAAATGAAAATACAAATACTCCTGCACCAAGTAACAGATTATCTACTCCGCCTAGTTCTATCATAAACTAGCTAAACTCAACAATCTTTAAAAATTCAGCGCTTGAACTTTTCCCTGATTTTTCCAACACTCTTAGAGAGCTTCTCTGCATGGAAGAGAGCAACGTGATTCATCATATCGTCAGATACTTCATCAGATGGGTCATAGCCGTTCTTCCTGACAATATCCAGTATTTCATCTGAGACAGACTTCTTTTTCCTTACCATCTCCTTTACCCTGCTGAGGAATCTTGGCTTTCCAGGAAGCTTGTCTGTGAGGGCAAGGAGTGCTGAACAGTATCTGTGCACTGATGAAGAATCAAATCCATGGACAACGCTCTGCCTCTCCAGATTCTTCAATGTGGAATGCGGGGGCACATATATTGTATTGTCCTCAAGAACAAAAGGCTCATCAGTTCCGATATCAGAAGGCTCAACTGCAATTTCCATCTTTTCAATCCTTCGAAGAAGATAGACAAGAAGCCGCGATGTCGAGAAGATCACATCCGGATGGTTCATATCCGGTCCGCGGTATTCAAATGTTCCGATCTTATTCACACGAAGCGGCCCCCACATGAACTTAAGTGAGGGGAAGCAGGCAATCTGGTTGGTCGGGAAGTCGTTTTTCTCAAGAAGCTTTAGCCATTGCGTCTTTTTCGCATCAGCCATCACCCTGATGTCCTGCAGCGTGAATTCATAATTCGGAAGTCCTCCAAACATTGGAAGGGTATAGTGGATTCCTTTCATGGAATCTTCGCCACGGGTTACTTTCATGTCCCTGTAAACAAGAACCCTGCAGTCCTTTGCCCAGTGAACCCCCTCCCAAAACGGCGTTGACTGGCATAGTGTGATCATCGCAGGATCGCATGCTGCAAGGAAATTATACTGCTGAAGGAAAATGTCCCTTGCATATGATCTTCCGACTTTTTTGATTGTCTCTGTTGTCTTTTGGACTATTCCCTCCGGCAGGGTATAGTGGAAGTGGAATCCGCAGATGCTCGCTTCCTTGTAGGTGTCCTTTCCAAGCACTGCCTTTTTCGCATCATACCATTCTGTTGTGTGCAGCTTTGGCGCAACCTTGCCGGGGTGGGCTCCCAGTGGAAGGAGCCTGTATCCCATGTCCTCTGCAATCCCAACAAGCTCTTCCAGGTTTTCCAGGAATGTGTATGCTGATTCACGAACCGAGAGCTTTTCTTTTGCAAGAAGCTCAACCATTGATTTTGAGATTTCTTTTTTTACGTATTTTCCAAGATTGGTTCCTTCTACTTTTTTTAGGATTTCAGGAGCAGCGTTAATGAGCTTTCCTTCATTGTTTAATGTAAAGAGCTCAATCTCGAGCCCATACATTGATTTTCGCCTCAGTGCCATGTTTCCCATACTCAGATAATATTTAAAGCGATAGCTCTTCCAGCTTTTTTACAAGCTCTCCGATGCTTTCTATCTCAATATCCGCGTCTGAACTTTTCCTCATGGATCCGTATCTTGCCCAGCATGTCATCATCCCAAGTTCCTTTGCTCCCTTGATGTCACGCTCTGGATTGTCTCCGACAAAAAGGCATGCAGGAGCAAGCAGGTTAAGCTTTTCAAGAGCAAGATAGAATGGCGATGGATTTGGTTTTATCTTCATGGTGTCATCATGGGTTATCACAAAATCAAATTCATTCTCAAGTCCGCTGAGGATAAGCCGCTGCCATGCCTTGTTTCTTGGAGCATCAGTTACAATTCCTATCTTGTATTTTTTCCTCAGCTTTGCCAGAACCGGCTTAACCAGCGGATATGGCTTTAGGGTCTCGAATTTTTTCCTCAGGTATGCCTGGATTGCCGCCTGCTGGATTCTCTCTGCCTTGTTGATCTCAAGATTAAATGGCCTTATGACCTCGAAAAAAGTCTTCTGGTATTCTATTCCCTTCTCGTCATAAACTGAAAATATCTTCCCATATGCGGTAATCTCGTCAATCTCAAGGCCCTGCTCTACCATTGCAGCTGCTGCTGCTTTGGCAGCCTCCTTCTTGAAAGTAAGAAAATCAATCAGGGTATTGTCAAGGTCAAAGAGAATTGCCTTTATCATAATGATATTGAGTTTGGCGCATCATTTATAATGTTTAGTTCATTCTCATAAGCATGCAAATTGAACGCGCAGTTAAAACAGTTGCAGACTTATTGCTCCTTGTTCTTCTGATTGTTTTAGCGCTTCAGCTTCTCTCCCCCCCTCAAATAAGAACCTACAGTCCTCCGCAGATAGAAGCGGATCCTGGTAATGTAATCCAGCCTTCCCAGCCAGCGCGCGGAATAATCTCAGGATATGCTGATCAGCCTGTTTCACAGGATCAGGAAGAGATCAACTATACTGCTCCATATTTCAAGATGGAACAGAGCCTGTTTTCAAAAGTCAATTCAGAGAGGGCCTCAGAAAACCTGCCAAAGCTGGTATGGAATGATGCAGTTGCTGCTGTTGCACGAGGCCATAGTGAAAATCTTGCAAAGGAAAACGAGCTTCTCACCGAGAGGGACCTTCTTTGCTATGTTCCATTTGCCCATCATGAAGGATTTGATTTTGGGACCTATCATCCAGACCGCCTTGAGAATCACTCGCTTTACTATTACTCAAATTCAGGAGAAAACATCTTCCTGGCATCCTCATGGGTATCTAGGAAAACATTTGATGCTGATACCGAGGACTGCAATATGAGCATGTTCAGCCAGCCATCCGGACCTGAGAATGTCCAGGATGAGCTTGATCTTAGGCTAGAATATGTAGAGACAATACCAAGAGTAAAATGGCTCTTTACCTATGCAAACAGTGATGAGATCGAAGATTCAGTTGTAGATGGATGGATGGAGAGCCCTGGCCACCGCGAGAACATACTTGATGAGACTTATACAGAATCAGGTATCGGAATTGCAACTTCTAATGACTTTTACTTCGTCACGCAGGTCTTTATACAAAAGGAAGAGTGCGGGTATTTCCATGGCCCGTGCTGCTATGAAGAAGGATATTATCCATACTGCTTTGTTCCTTATGACTGCATAAGCGACAGCTGCATTGAGAGATGAATCACCTGAAGCCTCCGCCACCTGATGATCTGCTGCTAAAGCCGCCCCCTCCAGAAGAGCTCCATCCTCCCGAAGATCTCCTTGAATATCCTCTCCTGCTTCCATGTTTTGAGAGATTTCTCAATCCGCTTGCAGAAGCATAAACAAGGGATGTTGATCTTCCGACCCCTTCCATCTCTTCAACATATCTGAGTGTCAGATCATCAAGTTCTGAGAGATGCTTCCTGACTTTGTCTGCCATTCCAAGTGCTGTTGCATAAACAAGTATCCTGCCCCAGATTTGTACTGAAGATGGAGGATATTCACTGATCCTGCTTGATTTCAGTCCGCGCGCAAAAGCATCCCACTTCTCAAACTTCTCTTCCATGCCCTTTGGTGCAGATGGCTCTATGTATTTCAAAATGCTAAGTCCAATCAGGACCGTTGAAATCCCCATAATTGCCAATTGGAAGAATACCAGTTCGATCTGTTCGATACTAAAATTAACTACAATGTCAAAGAATATGTCCAGTCCAAAACATCCGAAAATGATAAATCCGATGAATATTGATGCAAAAAGTGCCATGGCAAATTTCTCATTTCTGCTGGCAATTACCGTATTTAGTTTTTCCTTGGCAAGGATCTTTGAAATTTCAGATTGGAATTCCTCGAATGCCTTTGGTATGTAATGTTTTTTTGCTATCTCTCTTCTCCTGATCTTCTTGAAATCCTCTGCAAGCTTGTCAAGGTCGACCTCCGTCTTATCATTGAATATCATCCTCACAGCAGCAGATTCATGCGCCTTCAGTCCTTTTTTCTTTTTCAGCATGAGTATCGTTCTCTCGCGCTTTATGCTGGCTGATTGCTCCCCGCTTTTCTCAAGTTCTATGATGCTTATGAATTTCCTGTTGATAAGGTCAAGTATTGTTGCTGCAAGCAGATTCTTTTCTGATTTCATGTTTTTTACTATTGCAGCAACTACTGCCGGACTTTCATCTCCTGGCGGCAGGATGCTCTCAGGGTATTTTTCCCTTCTTTGCTTTAGGCGGAGGTATCCATAGATGATTGCGCTTATGATGAATGTGGGCAGGCATATGCATTCCCATCCTGCCGAAGGCCCCATGACCTCAAGCGAATCATAGCTTTCCCTCTCATCAGCCAGAATCTCATATGCAGACCCATTTACCACCTTTGTGCTTTCAACAGAATCCTTGTCAAAAAGGTAGCAGCCCCCCACATAATTTCCGGGAGGAACGTTTTCCATCTCAACCTTGATTATGCCATCCTCCACAAATGCATTTCCTCTTTTTGCAGAGTATATCTCAAAGTGCATTGTTTTGCCAAGACTTTCTTCAGGCAAGATCATTTCTGAAGAAAACTTCTTTGCAGAAGCATCCCAGTCTGCTCCAAAATGCTCAAAACAAACCCTTGCAAAATCGTCGAATATCTCAGCGCGGTCCCTCAGCGTGTAGTTGAGCTCAACTGTGTTTGTTCCAAGATAGGTATCGCTCCAGACAATTTCAACATCCCCGCCATAAACATGCTTATGTGATTCAGACTCAAATCCGTTCACTTCAACACTGTGCAATTCAAGATCTTCTGTTGAAGGCGCATCCTCATTTCTGATTGACCTGTATCCTTCGTTGTATTTCTCTTCAAGTTCAAAGGTTATTGTTTCATGTACGTTTATGTCCCCGTTTTCAAGGACCTGCACCCTGCTGTCATAAGATTCAATGCTGAATGCAAAAGAGCATGACAAAAGCAAAAATATGAGAAGTCCGGTTTTCATAACTCCAAATACATTGCCTATCTTTATATTTTTTCTTTACAATGAGCAGATAATGAAAATGCTTGTCTTTCTCCTGCTTATCCCGACAATATGCTTTTCTCTGGACATTGAATACTATTATGGCGAAGGTTGTCCGCACTGCGCCGTTGTAACAAGCACTTTCGATGAGCTTGGCCCTGATTATGGTCTTAACATAACTACATACGAAGTGTACAGCAATGCAGAGAACAGGGAATCTATGTTTCGCAAGTATGATCAGTTTGGAGTTGATGTGCGAAATGGAGGGGTTCCGACGACCATAGTAGGAGGAAAGACCTTTGTTGTCGGACAGCTGAACAAAACAATGTGGGAAAATATTTTTGATGAGTGCCGGAATTCCTGCCCCGAAGATGTCATACTTGAAAAAAGCTCTGAGCTTCTTGAGACTGATTCTGCTTCTTCCATCACCCTTCCTGTACTGATCGGCGCAGCTATTGTGGATTCAATCAATCCATGCACAATAGCAGTTCTCATACTTCTCATCAGTGCAGTTCTCTATTCCAAGGGACAAAAAAGAGCATTGATCTCAGGAGTCCTGTTCTCATTTACCATATTTGCCATGTATCTTCTCTATGGATTTGGGATAATGCATGTTCTCACAACATTTGAGCTGACAAGGATATTCTATATTGTCGTTACTGTTGCTGCTTTCATCCTTGCAATTCTTGAAGTGCGCGCTTTTATCGACTACAAGCCTGGCCTTGCTGCTGTTGAGATGCCAATGTTCATGCGTCCATATGCAAAGAAAGTAACTTCCAGGGCAACATCCCTGATTGCAGTGGTAATAGCAGCAGTTTTCTGCTCCATCTTCCTCATACCCTGCTCTTCAGGCCCCTACCTTATCGTACTGGGACAGCTTGCAAAATCAGCAACACTCCAGACAGTATCCTACCTGATACTCTATAACCTCATATTCATCCTGCCAATGCTGCTTCTGACAGTTCTCATCTACTTTGGAAAGACCACTGTGGAAAAGATAGGAGCTGCAAAGGAGAAATACATACGGATCATCCACCTGATTTCAGGAATAATACTTTTCATACTCTTCTTCCTGATGACCTATCAGCTGCAGCAACTGTTCTAGAGATGTTCGTGTATTGTCTCTAGGAATTTATTTTTCATATTTTCATCAGGGATCTGGTTGATTCCGGAATCAAGAAATCCGGTCACTATCATTTTTTCTGCTTCCTTCCTTGCAATTCCTCTTGCCATGAGGTAGAATATCTTGTTCTCATCAATTGCTGAAACTGATGCTGCATGGGTGGAATTAACGTCATTATTTTCAATTTCAAGCTCCGGCTTTGCAGTTGCATGTGCCTTTGGCCCAAGAAGCATCACCTGCTCTTTAAGAATTGATTCTGCTCCGGAGCCTCCCTTGCCGATTTTGATCATCCCATCAAGGTTTGCTGTTGCAGAGTCATGCACAATGCCCTTTACTATGATCTTTCCGGCAGTATTCTTTCCATTGTGCGTTAGCCTGGCATCCAGGTTGAACGTGTCTGATCCATTCTCAGAAAAGATGTGTATGTCATGTGCCTGGGATTTCTCTCCCTCAAGGATGTTGGTTATTTTTCCAGCTCCGCCTGAAATCCAGATGCTGTTGCAGTATATTTCCGATCCACTTCCAATGTGATTTGTCTGTGTAATCTCAACATTCTCCTTTTGGAATATGTAGGAGCGGACTTTGCATTTTTCTCCAACGTCAAGTTCGATCTCCGTGTTCTTTGTTGGCTTTATTATGACAAGAAGATCTGACCCGTTTTCGACCTTTACTGCTGAATCCTCTTCAATGATGATTTCTTTGCTGCCGCTGGCAGAGATGTTTCTCATAACTCCAGATTATGGGTATTGGATTTTAAAAATGGCTATTAAGTGGGAAAAAGGGAAAGAATAAGGTTAAAAAGGCCTTGTTACAACTATTATTATGATGAAGTTTGGAAAAAAAGATGATGCAAAAAAACCAAGACCTGATGCTACGGTCTCTTTCGAGGTCCATGATCCGGCACTTGATAATCTTTCATTTTCACCAAAAAAACTCAGCATGATCCAGGCAAAGCTTGCCGGATGCAGTGTTGTCCTGAATGATGCAGGAGTCCGCTTCAGCAATTTCGTTAAAAATCTTCGCGGCATGACTCCGATTGACATAAAAGGCTTCAAGTTCGTTGCCCTCAGAACCCGGACAAGCCTATTTGTCCTGACCACTGAAGCTCCTGAAAAAATCTATGAGATTGCACAAGGTCTCATGTCAGTTGACTTCAAGAAAAGGTGCATCTTGAGAACCCAAACCGGAAAAACGATGTACCTTAGCATGATCAATTCCGGAGAGCTTCGGCAGATGATGGGCGTTGCATTGCAGGAAAAAGTCCACACCGAACGAGCCGACTCAATAGCAGTTCCGGAAGACGGAATGGTTTCCTTTGATGATTTCCGGAAAAAACTTGCAGAATGCAGGCTTATCCTCTCTATTGATCCGTTTGACCCAAAAGAATTTGCAGATTCAGTTAAATTTGTTTCAGGATTCAGCGATCCTGAGGGAAGATCCTATTATTTCATTACTGCAGGCAGTGATGAGCGAGCATACATGATGTATGTGAATTCGCCTCAGGTGGCCTCCCTTACAGGAATCCAGCTTGCCTATGGAAACGATACATGCATACTTATACCTGAGGATTAGCCTACTGCTCCTTCCAGCTGCATTTCAATGAGCCTGTTTAATTCAACTGCATATTCCATTGGCAGCTCCCTTGTAAATGATTCTACAAAACCAAGGACTATCATCGCAAGCGCTTCCTTTTCGCTTATTCCCCTGCTCATCAGATAATAGAGCTTTTCTGTTCCAATCTTTCCAATCTTTGCCTCATGGCCCATGGTTGCAGTATTCTCGTCAACTTTTATTGTCGGATAGGTATCTGATCTTGATTCATCATCCAATATGAACGCGTCGCACTGCACGAATGATTTGCAGTGCTTTGCCCCTTCTATTATCTTTACAAGGCCCCTGTAGCTGCTCCTTCCACCGCCCTGCGAAATGCTCTTTGAAGTGATGTTCGAAGTCGTATTTGGAGCAAGATGTATCATCTTTGCCCCGGTATCCTGCTCCTGTCCTGCTCCTGCATAGGCAACAGAGAGGACCTCTCCTTTGGCGCCTTCTCCCCTGAGGATTATGCAGGGGTATTTCATGGTAACTCTTGATCCGATATTCCCATCTACCCATTCAATTCTTGCCCGCTCATCTGCAACTGCTCTTTTGGTAACCAGGTTGTAGACATTGTTTGACCAGTTCTGGATCGTGGTATATCTTATGTATGATTTCTTTTTTGCAATAACCTCCACAACCGCAGAATGGAGTGATCCTGAAGAATAGATTGGCGCAGAGCATCCTTCGATATAATGGACGCTTGCCCCTTCCTCAGCAACAATGAGCGTGCGCTCAAACTGCCCGACATTCTTTGTGTTTATCCTGAAATATGCCTGGAGCGGGATTTTTACCTCAACTCCTTTTGGGACATAGACAAAGCTTCCGCCAGACCATACTGCGGAGTTCAGTGCTGCAAATTTGTTATCAGAGCTTGGAACAACAGTTCCAAAATACTGCTTTACGATTTCCGGATATTCTGCGAGCCCGCTATCCATGTCAGTAAAGACAACTCCCTGCTCTTCCCATTCCTTTTTCAGGTTATGGTAGACCACCTCAGAGTCATACTGGGCAGTTGCACCTCCAAGGAACTTCCTCTCTGCTTCAGGAACTCCTATCCTGTCAAATGTTTTCTTGATCTCGTCCGGAACCTTTTCCCAGTCCTCTGTCTTGTCATCAGTAGGGCTTGCATAATAGTGTATGTTGTCAAAGTCAAGTTCTGAAAGATCTGCCCCCCAGCTTTGCATTGGGGCTCTCTGGAATAACTTAAGCGCTTTGAGCCGGTAGTCAGTCATCCACTTGGGCTCATCCTTTATTTCAGATATTGTTCTCACTATCTTTTCATCCAATCCTTTTTTGGACAAGTGCTCATATCTGATATCATCTTTGAAGTCATACCTGGTATGACTGAAGTCTATTTTCTCAGAGCCCATTGAGTTATTTTCCCTTCGGACAATATTTAAACATTTAGGCTTACCTAAATTGGTGTTTATGTTTGAAGTATCTAATCTAAAAGTCTCAATCGAAGATAAGGAGATTTTAAGCGGACTGAATCTTAGCATCAAAGCCGGAGAGGTTCATGCACTGATGGGTCCAAATGGATCTGGTAAAAGTTCTTTTGCAAATGCAATCATGGGACATCCGCTTCTCTCAACTACCGGAAGCATCAGGCTCTCGTCAGTTGAGCTGATTGACAATTCCGTTGATGAGCGCGCCCGCGCAGGCCTTTTCCTTGCATTCCAGAATCCCGAGGAGATTGAAGGAGTGAAAGTAAGCAATTTCATCAGGAAGGCAATAGCAGAACACAAAGGTCCTCCTGACATGGACCAGATGGTAAAAAACCATGCCGAGCTTGTTGAAAATGCAGGAAAACTTGGCATGGACAAGAGCTTTGTGGGCAGGCAGATCAACGTGGGCTTTTCAGGCGGAGAGAAAAAGCGCTTGGAAGTTCTCCAGATAATGTCACTAAAGCCAAAGCTGATAATTCTCGATGAAATAGATTCTGGAATGGATGTTGACGGGATCAAGCTCATCACAAAAGTCCTCTCTGACTTGAACGACGGCACAAGGGGGTTCCTGATAATAACGCACCAGCCCAAAATCCTAAAGCACATCAAGCCAGACAAGGTGCATGTAATGGCAAATGGCAAAATAGTTCATTCCGGGGACGAATCGCTTGCAATAAAAATAGAAGAAGAAGGGTATTCCTCATTTCTGGCTGATTGAAAATGGATGTTGAAAAAATAAGGAAAGATTTTCCTATTCTGGACGAGATCGTTTATCTTGATTCTGCTGCAACTGCGCAAAGGCCTCTTTCTGTAATCGAGAGAGTAAACAAATTTTACAGGGATCAGAATTCCAATGTTGCAAGGGGCCTCTACCATCTTGCAGAAGAAGCGACATTCGAATATGAGAATGTCCGCAAAAAAACCTCAAAATTCATCTCTTCAAGTGAAAACGAAGTCATCTTTACAAAAAACACGACAGAGGCAGTCAACCTTGTGATGCGCGGCTATGGAGAGAAGTTTGTCAAAAAAGATGGCAAGGTAGTTGTGACTGTGCTTGAGCACCACAGCAATTTTGTTCCCTGGCAGCAGCTGGCAAAGAAAACAGGGGCCAAGTTCGAAGTAGTGACAATCACTCCAGAAGGCAATCTTGATGAGGATGACCTTTCCCAAAAGCTGAAAGGAGCCAAATTGTTTGCATTTAGCGCTGCCTCAAATGTCCTTGGAACCATGCCAGATGTGGCCCAAACCTGCAAGCTTGCAAGAGAGTCAGGCACAGTCACTCTGGTTGATGTTGCGCAGTATGCCCCATCACATAAAATCGATGTTAATGATCTTGGCTGCGATTTCCTGACTTTCTCAGGCCATAAAATGCTCTCTCCATTTGGAGCAGGTGTTCTCTATGGAAGGGAGGATCTTCTCGAATCAATGGATCCGTTCCTCTATGGAAGCGAGATGATCAATTCAGTAACTTCCCAAAAAAGCGAGTGGAATTCTGTTCCGCATAAGTTTGAATCAGGGACTCCGAATGTTGCTGCTGTCATCGGGCTCGGCACTGCCCTGGAATACATCGACAATGTCGGAATGGAGAACATAACTTCATACACACAGTCTCTCACATCCTATCTTTATTCAAGGCTGAGCGAGCTTGATTTTGTCAATATCCTCGGTCCAGAAAAAAGAGCAGGCCTTGTTTCCTTTACGATAGACAAGGTCCATCCCCATGACATTGCAGCTATCCTCAATGAGGATTCGGTCTGCGTTCGAAGCGGCCATCATTGCGCGATGCCATTGCACGATCATCTGGGCATTTCCGCAAGCACAAGGGCCAGCATTTACTTTTACAATAAAAAATCCGAGATAGATCAACTTGTAGAATCCCTCGGAAAAGTACAGAAGGTATTTGGGTGAAGATTATGAAAAAAATATTGATTGTGCTTCTGCTGCTGAGCGCGCTTGTCTTTGCTGAAAGCGGAAATCTAAGCTATGCTCTTGGCGAACTTAAAAGCTCCACAATGAATTTCATGCTAATCAGCTCATTTTTTCTCTTCATTGGAGGAGTCATTTTTGCAGGAATCGGGGCGCTGGTATACTATTCAAAAATCAGAGGCAAAGAAGATCCACCAACGCTGTTCAAGGCACTTGCCTTTGGTTTTGGCGGACTTGGGGCGCTTGCCCTTATTGGTGCAATCCTGTCAATAGTGATATCGATCCTGACTCCTTTTCTTATTGATTCTATGACAGTGGTATGAGGTTAGACAAATGGAAGAACTATATCAGGAATTCATAATCGAGCTCTACAAAAATCCCCAGAACTTCGGAACCATAGAAGATGCAGACTACAAGGCCCAGATCTACAACACAACCTGCGGAGATACGATAACTATCTTCATTAAAGTAAATGGCGGCATAATAGAAGATGCAAAATTCGTTGGCAAGGGATGTGCAATCAGCCAGGCAAGCTCTTCCCTATTTACCGGATTTCTGATTGGAAAAAAGCTCGATGATCTCAAGGATATAGATAAGAAAGAAGTCCTGGAGCTTTTGAAAATCGATTTATCCAAGAATCCGACAAGAATGAAGTGCGCGCTTCTTCCGCTTGATGCTATGAGAAAAGCCCTTAATTCTGAATGATCTTTGCAGCCTCGACAATTCCAACATGGATGTCCTCAAAATCTATCCTGAGATTGTTGATTATCTCAGATGCCTTTCCAGTTGCCTGCACCTCATCATCCATAATAGCTCCAAATGCGCAAAGCCCTGCCTTTGCAAGATCTTCGTTAACTTCTGCATCCCGCAGCTTCTGCCATAGCTCGCATATTTCAAGAATTGCTCCTGCCGGTCCATACTCATCGATTATTCTTGATGGCAGCCACTCAAGCATGACAAGCGCATCCATTGTTTCACTGGTCTCTCCCTTTCCAAAGAGAGTCTTTAGAACAGCATGTGCAATCTTCTGGATATCCCCATCAATTCTCTCAAGGTCGCTCTCAAGCAATTTCAGCGCTTTGTGATAACCGGCATTCTGCCTGATTTCCCTGCTGAACTCCTTGATCATGAAAGGCCTTTGCTGAGGCACTCTGCCCGCTTCCTTTTCAGCGCTTCTAGCTATAGTAATCTCAGTTACTGCCTTCATATACTCAGGCGGAAGGTATTCTTCTGCTCCAAAAACAAGTCTGAATAATTTTGCTGCAATATCCTTCTCTTCATCATCTCTGATCATGCCCAAAGTATCGATTATCTCCTGCACCAGAGCCTCGCGCTCATCAGTTCCAAGCCTTTTAGAATGAGGGTGTGCCCTGATAATACCGACAATTCCCGCATCATCTGCCCCAAGACCAACATCATTCACTTCATCCATGGAAAGAATGGCAATGTACTTTGCACGGCTGCTTATCTGCCTGTCCTGGCCGCCTTCATGTTTGTCGAAACCATGCTCTGGCGTGGTTGTTTTTTTCTTTTGAAGCATTCTCAAGTTGGTCACCTGACAGGATAATATTATATCCATCACATTTTAAAACCTTTTACGACATTAATTTTTCGGGGTAGAATGGAACGCGGAACATTTAGATGGAGAAGGATCAACGGAGTTACTGATGTAAAGCTCAAAGATGACGATCATTTCCGAAGAGAGATAATGCGCAAATGCAAGAATCTTGCTCCGCTTCTTGATGATTATATTCCAGGCGAGCCTTCTTTTGGAGAGCTGAAGCGAAATCGGAAGTTCCTGAATTTTGCAAGCTCCCTTCAAGGAGATGTTGAGCTTATCCTTTTCGTATCTGCAAGGGACGGATCCAATACAGAAAAAGCAGTGGGGATTGTTGATGATAGCAATAGGATATGCGCAGTCTGCCACTGGAAGGCAGAAGGCAACAGCATTGAATTCAAGATCTTCAACTAAATATTTATATTGCTTGTCTGATTTTGAAATCCATGGCAAAAATTGACTGGTATAATGAATTTGTGGATCTAAAGTACAAGCCCTCAAAGGATGACATTGTCTGCTTGTTTTATTTTGAGCCCATCTCAGGTATGACTAAAAAGGAGGTTGCTGGAAGAATTGCTTCAGAAAGCTCTACAGGAACCTGGACAACCCTTTATTCCCTTCCTCCAAGAATGAAAAAGCTTGAGGCAACAGCATTTCAGATCAGCGGAAACTATCTAAAGATCGCATACCCGATCGGACTTTGGGAAGAAGGAAATGCCTGCCAACTTCTGAGCGGAATTGCGGGAAACATCTTTGGCATGAAGGCAGTGAAAAACCTTCGTCTAATAGACGTTTCATTTCCGCAGGCATATCTAAAGCATTTCAAAGGTCCTCATTTTGGAAACTCAGGAATCAGGAAACTGATGGGAGTCAAAAAGAGGCCTTTGACAGGAGCAGTTCCAAAGCCCAAGATTGGCTTTAGTGCAGCAGAGCATGCCAAGATTGGCTTTGAGACGTGGATGGGAGGCTTTGATTTTGTCAAGGACGATGAAAACCTCACATCAACAACTTTCAACAGGTTTTCAAAAAGAGTTGAGCTTCTCACCAAGATGCGCGAGAAGGCAG
>CAZYZZ010000002.1:0-27535 GCA_964651995.1 Microcaldota archaeon | reverse complement strand
AAACTTTTTTCAGATATTTTCTTCTGCAGCGTTCCTACATATTCTATTATCTGCGGATCATGAACTGATTCGATCCTGTCAAAATCCGTAGAACTACCATCAATGCGGATAAATACCGTCATTGCATCTGCCGAATTGAAATTGGCATCAACAAGGTCGTTTTTTAGTTTGACCGGATCGTTTTCATAGAAGAACGAGTCCTGGCCAGAATCAATATCTATGTTGATTGCAAAAGTTCCCATAAAAGCAATGAAAATAACCAGAAGGCCAAGAAGAGGCCATCTTTGATTATCGAGAAATTCAACATAGCTTGGGATGGATTTTTGATATCTGTCTCCAACTTCCGAGATGATTCCCATCTTATTCACTTTTCTGTTTCCTTGCTGTGAAAAAATGCCGTCCTATCATGAGCATGAGAATAAGGATAAATGCTGCAGCAAGTATTACCGGAAGTATGTTCTCCTCTCTTCCTTTGCTAAGAACATATATCTCTTCCTCCTGCACTATCGGCTCTTCATTGTATATGCATCTTATCCTTATCGGAACTCCGTATTCCTTTGCGCTTGCAAGCTCATTGAAAGCAAGCTCAAGCTTGAATTCCTTTGTCTCATCCTCATCAAGCTTGGCAGCCTTGTCAGAATCCTGCTTCCAGCTTATCGGGAGATTCTTTGTAAGTCCTGTGATCTCAACACTTCTGCACTCATCTCCCATGTTGGTTACTGTAAATGATATCTCATTATTCGCATTTCTCTCATTGCTTGACTGGTTCACTACAAAATAAGGCAGCTTCTGCACATTCACCTGCAGCGGGAAGCTCTTGTTCTTCTCTTCTCCAAGATGGTAATATTTCAGGTAAACAGTACCATCATAAGTTCCTGATTCTACCTGGTCTTCGATGTCGAATTTGAACTGTGCTGCTCCTCTCTCCTTTGAATCAACAGTTCCAAGGAAATCCACGTTTGACTGGAAGAATGTCGGCTCAAAGCCTGAAGATTCAATGACAAGAGTTGCCTCAACATTCTCTATTTCATCTTTTCCCTGGTTTGCTATTTCCACTTCAATCAGGTTGTTTCTGGTATCCCTCTTGAGGTTTTGCGGAGTGCTTGATACTTTTCCAAGGGCTACCTTGTCTGGAAATTCCAGTTTTATCGGAAGGTAGCTTACGGATGAATACTTGTTGTTGTATGCATCATTTGCAGTCGTGTTTATCATGATCTGGTATATTTGGGATTCTGCACTGCTGTCAATGTCCATAGTTATTGGTATTGACTGCCTTGCGCTGATATATGGAATAATCTTAATGTTGTCATCGTCCTGGATCTGGATTGGAAGCTCTGAGAGTCCGAATTCTATATGTACGTTGTAGAAGTCCTCTGAAGGATCAACAACAAGGTCGTACTGGATCTCCTCTTCTCCATTTACAGAGAAGTTCTCCATTGCAATATCTATGTATTTCTGCTCCAGTGTTCCTGTTACGAATACTGTCTTTGTTGCAGCAGCACCATCCTCCTTGATTACAATCTTAAGAGGGTTTTCTGCAAGAACAAGATCTTTTGCATATACAAGGATCTCGTAATTTACTGATTCTCCTGGCTCCAGGATTATCTCGCTATATTCAATTGTGCCAGGGCCGATGTGTGAGAACAGGCTCGAAGTCACGACTGTAAATGAGATCTCGTGCCTCTCATCTCCTTCATTTGTTAGCACCAGATATGCTATGAATTCCGTTTCATCTGCAACTACTGATGGGTTTGTCTTTATCAAATCCAGTTTTATGTCCCTGTGCAGCTGGCTGTCAGTGACTGCAAATGCAACTGAGCTTAGCAATAACAGTAACAAGAAAATATTTTTCATATTAGTACCTCTGTTAATATATCAAATTCATATATGTATTGTTTTATACATATGAAGAATATTTAAACATTCGCAAAATTACTGCCTTAGCTTCTTCCTATACTTCACGTATGTGGAATAGTCTATGTAGGTTGTTTTTGCAATGTAATCCTTTGTCAGTGGAGCATTATTTCTCCGCTCCTCTATTTTGTCTGTTACGGTAATGGCAAAGGAGTCGCTTCCTGCACCAGAACCATAGGATGTTACCAGGATCCTTTCACCTGCTTTGGCCTCATCAAGAACAGCAGAAAGTCCAAGCACAGACGCTCCGGAATATGTATTTCCGATAACAGGAGTCAAAAGCCCTGTTTTGATCTGTTCTGTGGTTGCCCCGAGCTTTTTTGCAGCCTCGAGGGGGAACCTTCCGTTTGGCTGGTGGAATACCACGTGATCATATTCGCTGATCTTTGTTCCTGTTTTCTCAAGCAGGCTGTTTGTTGCCCCTATGACATGCCTGAAGTATGCCGGCTTTCCGGTAAACCTTCCTCCATGCGAAGGGTATTCTGCATGCTGCCTTCTCCAAAAGTCAGGAGTGTCTGTAGTAAATGAGCATGTGCTGTCAATGATTGCAAGTGATTCTGAATCAGGGCCAACAAGGTATGCAGCTCCTCCGGATGCTGCAGAATATTCAAGCGCATCGCCCGGCCTTCCCTGTGCAGTATCTGCACCAATTGCCATGCCGTAATCGATCATCTTTGAATCTACCATTCCCATGGTGATCTGGATTGCGGCAGTCCCTGCCTTGCATGCAAATTCAAGGTCTGCAATGGTCAGGTTTGGCGTTGCTCCGATTGCTTCTGCAACAATTGTACCTGTTGGCTTGACTGCATATGGGTGGGATTCAGAGCCTACATAAAGCGCTCCTATCTTCTGCGGATCAGTGCCGGATCGAAGAAGGGCATTTCTTGCAGCTTCGACCGATATTGTTGAAGTGTCCTCGTCAACTCCTCCAACTGCCTTTTCCTTGATGCCAAGGCCTTTTTCGATCCTTACTGTGTCCTCTCCCCATACTTTTGCTATTTCTGCACTTTTTATCCTGTATACTGGAACATATGCTCCATAACCTACAATACCACTCATAGTATGACCTCTGATAATAACTAAAGAAATGAAGATATAGGTGTCAATTTCGCTTTATAATCCTATTGAAATTGCACCATTTTAGTCTATTTTTTTGATTTGGCCTTTTTTGTCTTCTTTTTTGCCGGTGGCTTTGACCTGAAGAATGAATATGCCAGTCCTCCAAGGACAATGACTGCTGCGATTATGATCATGTATCCGAGGTTCAGCTCGCTGTTTTTCACTGTCATAGGCTGAGATTCCTCCATCACCTCAACAATGTCAAATGTGGCAGTTGTGCCATCCACAGCGCCTGAAACGTTTCCAGCGCTCGCATCATCAATTGCAGTTGGCACAGTTATCTGGTAGCTGAGATTTACATTGAATCTTCGGAGAAATCCTGCATTTTCCCTATTCTCTTCCTCATTGAACAGGTCAATTGCATCTGCAGATCCTTCTACTCCTCCCTCAACTACTCCTGCCTTTCGAAGCAGCTTATCAAGAGAGACACTGAAGACATCTGTAGGTATTTTCTTCTGTGTCAGAGTGTATGTGATAAACGGAATTCCATAGTCTACTTTGAAATTATAGTGTTCTCCAGGAGAGAAACTTTCAGTTATTGTGATTTTTTTCCCCTCAACACTGCATCTGAGCTCTGGCTCTGCTTCGCAAAGATCAGATATCTTTTCCATGGACCCTTCTTCAAAATCCGTCATAAAAGCTGAGATGTCCATGGTTTTGGTTATCTCGGAATTCCCCTCGCGGTCAACAACCTGGATGTATGACTGATCCAAACCTGCACTGACAAGCGTGCACATAAGCAGAACTGCTAATATCTCCCGTCTCATGTATCCAACTCCATGTTAACTTTTAATACGCTTTCTATAACCCTGAACCATCTGCGAAATGCCTTTTTTTATCGGAATAGGGGCAAAACCTATCTCCTCTCTTGCCTTGCTGCAGTCAAATGCCCTGTCTGAAGAGAGCACTGCAATGTCTTCAGGAATGAATTTTGCACTTCCTCCAAGATGGGTTGATCTGAAAAGCTCATATTGTGCAAATATCTTTGCAAGAAGAACAGATGTATGCTTCTTTGGAATCTCTGCTCCAAGTTCATTTGCTGCAATCTCAAATATCTCCTTTTGAGTCCTGCACTCCCCGACAATGACGTATTTTCCAATTCCTTTTTCTATTGAATTTACAACCGCATCTGCAACATCATCAACCTGGACAAATGGAATCCTGTTTTTTCCATCACCGATGATTTTCATCTTTCCCCTTTCAATTAATCTGAGAACCTTGAAATATTCTTCAAATCCAGGACCATAAATAGGGCCAATTCTGAGAATGGCATGATTCGGATGCTTTTCAACTAGTTTTTCTGCTTCAATTTTTGTTTTTGCATATGGGGTGTCCGGTACAAGTTCTGTTTTTTCATCTGCAGGAATCTGTGCCAGTTTTTTCCCATATACTGAGATTGAACTGCTGAAAATGATCTTTGCATCAGCTGGCGAGGCCTCCACAACTTTTCTTGTCAGCTCCACATTCCCTTCCCATGCTTTTTTCTGGTCAAGAAAATCCCTGGATCCTGCAAGATGGATTATGGCATCTGCATCCTTGAGGATTTTTTTCAGATCATCGGCTGAGAAATTGCTTACAATCTCCCCCCTGAGGCCGCTCTTTTTCCTGACAATGGGAATTGCTTTGCACTTGCTAAGAATTACCCTGCCAAGCCTTCCGCTTGCGCCAGTGATATAGACCTTACTTGCCATATTTCCTGCTCAGCTCTTCCATTTTTTTATCAAGCTTTTTCTCAGCTTCCAGCCTCTCAAGCCCATAGTCGTTCATATCCATGTATTTCATTCCGGCAGCAAGATTTGGATGGACTTTTTCAATTTCCCTGAACATGTTCTGCGCAACTCTTCTGTAATCGATATGTCCCTGCATTGCGCTTCGAAGCTCAAGCAGATGATATGCTTCCCTGATGTTGTAGGTCATATACCATCTGATGTTATATGCAAGCGGAATGACATACTGCGCTTGCTTTTTGAACTTCTTTGAAATCTGCTCATATGTGTTTTTTGCTTCTTCCATAACATTCGTAAACTCATCCTGGTAGCCGGCATCAACAAGCTCTTTTGGGAGCTTGTAGCCAAGATGAGGGCCAAGAAGCTGCCGCTCCTGCGTCAAAATCCTGTGCCTGTGAATGTCCCTATATGCGCCGTAGTTTGCAACCACATCAAAGGTATAATATGCATGCTCGAATCCGCGGCCTGGCTTTTGCCTTCTGTTTCCCCTTTCATTGATATATGTGCGAATCACTGCCTGCTTTTCATCATCGCTCATCTGATCAACAATTTCAGAAATCTCTTCCATGGATTTCTCAAGATATGGGTAGAGTGCTGCTGTGATTATCTTTCTCTCTGCATCCTTGTCATATTCAATCAGTTTTATTCCTTCACTGCCGCCAGCTCCCGGATATCTGTTTGCAATCTCTCCCATATCTCCCCTGACTTTCTTCAGATACTCCTGCATTGCAATTCCGTATTTGTTGTTTGCCCTCTTGACAAATGATGGAATCACCTTTGCAAGCTCTCCCTGCATGAGCCCTGCAAGGTCCCTGATTTCAGCAAGATCATCCCCATACATCTTTGTGAGAAGATACTCATATGCCCTTCCGTCCCCGAAGAATCCCATGTTTGTCAGTGTGGATGCTGGAAGAAGTCCTCTTAGAATATCACACGTTTTTGCCCTTACAGTTGACTTGTATGCCCGCTCGCTGGTCTCCTCATCCTTTGGCTCTCTTTCCATTACATATCCTGAGACTTTTGGAACAAGGTCTGAGTATGTCTGGAAGCACAGTTCGCATGTTCTGGTATAAACATCTGCAAATTCAGAATCCATTATGGTCTTTTCCTTGAGGTATGGCCAGGATCCATCTTCCCTTTTCTTGTCAAAATAGACATATCTGGTTGATTTTTCAAGAGGAGAGAGGCCGATTCTTGCATCCTCGACAATTTTAGTTGCAATTATTGAGATCTCCTCAAGTGCAATATGCGCTCCTGCAAGCTCTGCAACAGAATCATCTCCATAGCCAACAAGTATCCTGTCGTAAAACTCTTCTGCTTTTTTTGTCTTGACCAGGCTATCTTCCCCAGGATTCTGGAACCCCTCGATTCCAAGCTCTTCTGACTGCATGAATTCTTTGAGCAGGACCTTTCGAAGACTGTTTGCACTTCTGCTGTATCTTGAAAACAAGGCGCCTTTGACAACCTCTGGTAGGTTTGTCAGTACAAACACGGATTTGTCCATGTTTGTTACAAATGGCTCTAGTAATTTCCTCTCTTCTTCACTGAACTCGTCCATGGGTTTTTCTTTCTCAAAAACCCTTTTTATTGATTAGGATTTGCCTGGAAGCAGGGCACTGAGCACCCCAAGCATCTGCGGCCTTGTTGCAACCACTTTTCCAACTACTCCGGCAAAGTTGCCGTCCATGATGTGCATAAGGTCCGTATCATTTATGCAGTTGAATATATGGTTAAAGTCATCATCGCTGATTTTTTCAGTGACTTTTCGAAGAAGAAGCCTCTTCTCAACTATTGAACCTGGCTCTGCCCTCCACTCTTTTTCATATTCAAAGAGAACCTCCCTGCTGTAGTCATTCTTTTCCTTTGCCTTGATCGCGATATTTGCAGCCATGATTCCGCTTTGCATCGCAAGTCCTATTCCGCCGCCGTGGATTGGGTCAACCTGCTTTGCCGCAGTTCCAATTACCATGCAGTTGTCCTTTACAAATTCATTGATTGGAGCGCCTACCGAGATCACTCCTCCAAAATCAAGGAGGCTGCTCGAATCCTTCAGCTGGTCATGGTTCTGGATAAATCTGTCGAGGTATTCCTTTGGAGTTGCTCCCTTTGTTCCGCCTCTTTTTTCTCCGCTCTCAAGCTGGCCTCCAATTCCAATTCCAACATTTGCCTTTCGGTCTGACTTTGGGAAAATCCAGACATACCCTCGCGGGGCAACTACATTTCCAAAGTAAAGCTCAATGAGATTCTCATGGTCATATGGCTTCATTTCATACTGGTAGCATGTATCAACATCATAGAGCTGGTGCACTGTTTTGAATCCCATGTCCCTTGCCATGAATGATTCCATTCCTTCTGCAGATACAACAAGCGGAGCATGCACCTCATATGGGTCTCTTCCGCCATGGCTGAGCTTTACTCCATTAGGCTTTCCATTCTCATCCTTGAGAACTTCGGTTGCCCTTGTGTATGTTTTTACCTTTGCTCCTTTGTTGATTGCAAGCTCGCAAAGCCACTTGTCAAATATTTTTCTCTCAAGAACATATCCTCTGGTGTCCTCGGTTTTCCATACTATTGATTTTCCGTTTGGAGCAATTACCTTGGCCCCATCGACTGGCGTTGAATAGCATTCTCTTGGGATATCAAGTCCTTCTTTGACCAGGTCTCCCATTCCAAGCCCTTCTCCGCAGCGGACAGGAACGCCGATCTCCTTTCTCTTGTCAACTACCAGAACGTCCAGCCCAGCGCCTGCTGCAATTCTCGCAAAGCTGCTTCCAGCTGGTCCTCCTCCAATAACAATTACGTCGTGATCCATATCAATCATCCTTTGGCAGGTCTGCGCATTTCTTGATGCCTTTATGCATACAAATAACATTTGCAGGACAAACTCTCACACACAATCCACAGTCAATGCATTTCTCTGGATAATGCTTTATTCTGGTTCCAACTGCTTCAAGTGCATTTACCGGACATACTGATGAACATCCAACACAAAAGATACAGCCTTCATGCTTAATAGTAATCATAGGACTTCCTCTATTGACATAATAATTAAAATCTAATCTTTGAGCATCTTGATGATCTCACTTGCAAAATTTCCTGCGTTTTGCGGGCTGTCTCCCGTAATTATCCTTCCGCTGACAACCACCGGATCTGCCTTGTAGACTGCTCCTCCTGCACGAAGTGCATCCAGCCCGTTTTTGCTTGGATAAACTGTCGCTACTTTCTCAGACAGGATTCCTGCTGCTGCAAGTGTCATTGGCCCAAGGCATATTGCCGCGATGACCTTTTCCTTCTTGTATGCATTTGCAATAAGCTCGACAACCTCCTTTGTTTCTGCGAGCTTTGGCGATCCAGGACCCCCGACAACAACATAGCAGTCAAAGAAATCCGGATTAGCCTCGAAAAATGCCATGTCGGGCAATATTGTCAGTCCCATTGACCCGGTTGCCTTTGACCTGCTTGAGCTTGCGACCTTTACTGTGTGCCCTTCCTTTTCCAGCATCTCCTTTGGCACAAGAAGCTCCTCATCCCTAAACCCCTCCTGAGCAACTATCATAAGCACTTTTGACATAATTACAATTCGAATCCAACATTTATATTGATTTTCTCCCTATCCTTACCATGAATCTAGTCAGTCCAAATTTTTCAGATTTAATGGAATCCAATATCCAGTTCAAAAACTTCCCTGATGGCGACAGCTATGTCCGGATTGAAAACCTCTCAAGCTGCCAGGGCGAGGAGGTCAATCTGTTTCACAGGCTGTACCCTGACCAGAACAACAGCATCTTCCATGCAATCCTTCTTCTCGACACCCTCAAGAGAGTGGGCGCAAGGACAACTCTGGTTACTCCATATCTTCCATATTCGCGCCAGGACAAGACCTTCAAGGAGGGAGAAGCGCTCAGCGCGCAGGTTCTCTGCTCCATGCTCGCTGGTGCAGGAGCCCAAAAGCTCATCACCCTTGACTGCCATTTCCTGAAAAAAGAGGGCGAGTTTGAGTATGGCGGACTCAAAATAAGGAATATCAGCGCAAACAAGCTTCTGATCGAACATGCAAAAAAAATCCTTGACAAAGGCGAGCTTGAAATAATCTCTCCGGATCAGGGTGCCAATTACCTTGTAAACGAATTTGGCGGAAAGAGCATGACAAAAGTGCGAGGCGAATATCAGGAAGGAGGAGAAGCATACAGGACTATCGACAAGGTCGAGGGAAACTTCGATGTCGAAGGAAAGAATGTCCTGATAATTGATGATATGATCTCAACTGGCGGAACAATGATCCGGGCAGTTGGAAATGTCAGAAATGGCAAGGCAAAGAAAGTCCTTTGCGCTGCAACCCATGGATTCTTCCTCAAGGGATCCCTTGAGAAGCTTCTGGATGTTTCTGACGGAGTTTTCACTACCAATTCCATTCCAAATGAAGCTGCAAAAGTCGATGTGCTAGGTTTGCTTAAAGAGTAATTTTATCCTTTGATTATCTTTTCATATTCGGCAATCAGCTTTTCTGCTTCCTCAACTGTTTTTGCCTCGGCAAAAACCCTGACATAATCCTCGGTTCCTGAAGCTCTCACAATCACCCATGCATCGTCAAGATTAATCCGGACTCCGTCAACATCAATGTAATTGAGCTTGTTTGTCTTTGCATAATCAAGCACTTTTGCAACTATCTTCTTTTTCTCTTCTGCATTTGCTGCAATCTTGTGCTTTACATTGTAGTACCTCGGGACCTGCTCAAGCCATTTGCTGAGCTTTTTTTCTGACAGTTTCTTTGCCAGGACTGCTCCGGTCATAAACCCGTCTTTTGCAAGACAAAGTTCAGGCCAGATAACCCCTCCAACTTCCTCTCCGCCCATCACTGCTTCTTTTTTGACCATCTCCTCGCAGAGGTATGGGGCTCCTATTGCAGTGTATCTTACATTTTCGCAAATGTCCTCAACTGCCTTGCTGGTTGCAACTGTGGTGACAACATCTCCCTTCTTGTTGTTCCAGATTATCGAGAGTGCAAACACCTTATCTCCGATGATATATCCTCCGCTCTCATCAACAAAAATTACGCGGTCCCCATCAGCATCCCAGGCAATTCCAGCATCGGCCTTTGTTGATTTTACTGCTATTATCAGCTCCTTTACATTGTCTTCTGTTGGCTCAGACGGCCTTCCCGGGAACTTGCCATCAAGGTGCGAATTCAAGGTGATGATCTCTGCTCCAAGCTCCTTGAAAAGAGCAGGTGCAATTACTGCTGCAGTTCCATTTCCGCAGTCAAGCACTATCTTCTTTTTTTCAACGCTGCCAACCAGGTCCTTGATCGCATTGATATGGTCCTTTGTTGCATTTTCATAGCGCGTTATCCTTCCAACCTTGTCCCAGGCTGCAAGCTCTCCTTCCATTAGTTTTTCAATTTCCTCTCCGCGCTCTTTTGAAACTGCAATTCCCTTTCCATCAACTACCTTTATTGCATTCCACTGCGGCGGATTGTGGGATGCTGTAATGATCACGCATCCGTCTGCACCAAGTTTTTTTATCATAAATTCTGCTGTTGGCGAGCTTACTATCCCAAGATCAACCACGTCGCACCCAACGCTTGCAAGTCCTGAAACAACGCTTGCCTTCAGTGCCGCTCCAGTCAATCTGCAATCGCGCGCAACGATTATCTTTCCCCTTAAGTATCGTCCTATTGCCTGTGCCAGGTTCAATGCAAGAGCAGGATCGAGTTCATTGAACAGACCTCTCACGCCGTTTGTTCCGAAATACATGATGAAAATTCGTTTTGAAGCTTTAAAAATTCATTAGGTGTATCTGAAAAAATAAAAAAAGGTTATTTGGATTTCTCAGCAACCTTTGCAATCCATATGGTAGCAACCACTGCCAGGATGGTGACAATTATTGCATATGCCCAAGGTCCTGCCGATGAGAGCGAGCAGAGTGCTCCTGCACCTTCAGTTCCACACGGCCCTATAAACAATGCCTTAATCGCATCATTCCATGCCAAAGCAGCAACCAGTCCAAAAGCCGCTGTAATCAAAGCTGCAATCTTTTCAACTACTTCAGATTTCATTGTTTCACCTTTTTTTAGTTACTCTCCATACTCATATAAATTGGCTAGTAGCTATACTTCTTTTAATGGAAATCCATATTCTTCGCCTCAGTCACAGGCTTCCGCGCGATGAGAGGATCTCAACACATGTTGCGCTTGTTGCAAGGGCCTTTGGGGCGCGAAAAATCATCTACTGTGGCCAGCATGATTCAGGCCTTGAGGATAGTCTATTAAGGATTTGCGAGAGGTGGGGCGGGGATTTTGCAATTGAATACTCCCAAAGCTATAAGAAGGTCATTTCAAAGTACAAAAAGCAGGGCTACTCAATTGCACATCTGACCATGTACGGTATTCCTGTTCAAGAGGCCGTTCCAAAGCTAAGGGGCAATGAAAAGATCCTCCTTGTTGTCGGTTCTGAAGCTGTTCCCGGAGACGTTTACCAGCTTTCTGATTACAATATTTCTGTAACCAGCCAGCCTCATAGCGAAGTTGCCGCACTTGCAATATTGCTTGACCGTATTTTCGAAGGAAGAGAGCTTGGTGCTATTGATTTTGGAGGGAAGATCAGGATAAAACCCTCGGAAAAAGGCAAGGAATTCCTATAGCTGCCTTTTCTTAATTTTCTATCCAAATTCAGCCAAACAGAAAACTTTATATTTGATGCCTAATTGTATCTCTCGGGATTAATATGATGAAACTTATGGGTCTTGTTTTAACCGGAGCAGATGTGAAAAAGGCAAGCAGCACCATTCCAAAGAGTGTTAATGTTGATCTTGCAGTTACCAAACTCACAAAAAAAGATGCATCAACAATCACTCTTGATTTTGCATACGTCATTCACTACCTGCCAAAAGTTGCCAGAGTTAAACTGACTGGCCATGCATACTGCCAGGATACAGCACCAAATATCCGAAAGGCGCTTCTGACTTATAAGAAAACAAAGAAGCTCCCGTTTGATGTTGCAGGTGAGGTTCTGAATATGATCAATGCCAATACTGCAATGAATGCGATTTTCCTGATTCGCCCATTCAACCTGCTTCCGCCATTTATGCCTCCTTTGGTTACAAAGGAATCAGTAGAGCCAAAGACAGTTAAGATGAAATCAAGAAAAACAAAGAAGAAAAAATAATTTTTTTCTCACTATTTTTTATAAAAAGATTACCACATGAATCTAAGTGCTCCTCCAAGTCCCCATCCAAGAGGTGCATTCATGATTCCGGTGACAGTCTCTTCTTGTCCTGCCCATGGCCCAAGCTGCTCTGGAGATGTAACTGATCCTGGTGCTGTTGGCCAGCTTCCTGAGAATCCCATGATGCTTCCGGAAATCACTATTCCAGGATCACTGCTTCCAGGATCCTGCCTTTCATATGATACTCCAAGGCCTCCTCTTGCAACAAAGTATCTCTGATACTCTGCTTGCGGGTGGAGTTCGCTGGCATCTGGCTGTCCTGATTCAGACGCATCCTCAAGCATTCTTCTTCTGTCAACTCCTCCTTCAAAGAAGAAGTGCAGACTGAGAGTTTCGCCGGTTGTGATGTTTGTCCTTGCCCATGTCAGTCCAACTCCGGCAGTGCTCCTTTGAAGCTCATTGAGGTCTGAACACTCTCCGCCGCTGAGCTGTGAACATACCTGTGCCATCTCATCTGCATTTTCGAACACATCTCCGCTTGCAAACACTACCTGCCTTGTTGTCTGGTTGAAGAACACATATGAGTATAGCTGCTCGCTCATTCTCTCTGTATTGAGCAGCTGGAGCCGGTGGCTCAGCCCAACCTGCCAGTTGGTCCACTGCTCGCTTCCATATGTCCTCTGCCCATACAATATACCTGCGAGCAGATCCTGCCTGTGGTCCTGCAGTACATGTGCAAGGGCACCGACAGTCCAGTTTCCGCCTGGCCTGTATCCTTCTGCTGCATCTTCGGTAAGAGGTATTGTGAGTCCTCCCATGAACCTGAGAGCTGTAAATGCCCGGAGCCTCCTGTCTCCTGAGAATGTGAACTCATAATTGTCTCCTTCTGGTGAAATGTCAAGCCTGCTCACTCCATGTCCGATGTAGTTGCCTGCTGCTTCCCATTCATCAAGATCTTCCTGGGTTCCGATCATTATGGATCCTCTTGAGTTGGGGCCTGTTCCAATTCTGGTTACCATGACGAAATATCTGCTTCTTCTCTCAGGACTGCCTGCTTCAATTTCTGCATTGAGGTGGCTTCCGTATATAACATCATATCTCTCTGCCTGCTGCCTTCCATGCGAGTTCAGCGCTCCTGCAAGGCATGGCCTTATGTTCTGCTCGATCAGTCTTCGCACTTCTGGTCCTGTAAGGTCTCCTCTTGGAGGCGGCTGCCTGATGTTGGTTTCAGAAAGTTGCGCTTCAACGCTTCCGCTTGTTCCTGCTCTTCGCACGAATTCAGTTGCTACGTCCTCTGGAGATTTCAATACCCAGTCAAGTGCATGGACATTGTTCTCGATGATCTGCACAAGCTCTTCTCCATATTCGGTTGCAATGCGCTCCCTGTTTGGCTGGCGCCTTCTAAGTTCCCTGTATATGTCTACGATTGCTTCTGCAGTCTCGCTGCTTCTTCTTGAAGAGATAAGCATTGCAAGAGGATCCTCATCCTCATCAACCCTTCTCTGAAGCTCTGCTCTCACCTGTGCAACCGGACGGATCATCCACTCAAGATCATTTCCTCGCTGTTCATGGATAACATCTGCAAATCCTTGGCCATAGACCCGGTCCATCCTATCATGGCTGTATGCAACGCTTCCAAGCCTGATATATGCATCACGTGCTGCTGCCGGATGGTCTGAAGTTCTGTACACTGTAATATTCCTCTCGTATCTTGACAGCTCAACTGCAGGCCAGTCAAGAACTCCGAATCCAAGATATGTATCAAGGTATGGGTTTGCCCTCTCGCTTCTCTCTACCTGGAAGCCTCCTGTTGCTTCCGGATCCTCCACAATCATTATTGACGAGTGGGTGTATCCATGTCCAAGAAGATCAACATATGCACGCGCCGGTCTTCCGAATACGAACATTCCATAGAGATTTGCATAAGCTGTTTCATCATCTGTCCATTGTCCTGTTGAGATAAGGTAAACCCTCACACTCTCTCCATCATATCCATAACCAAGTGCAAATCTCCATATGTCGCTTGTAAAGTCGCTTTGAAGTGATGATGCCAATCCCTGCAGGATGGCCTCTTCGTTTGTCGGATTCTGCTGAATGTCAAGCATTGCACGGTCTATCCTGTCATAGAGCCTGCTAAATCCAGGAACTCTCTGCACTCCTGCGAGAATCCCGTGCCTTCTTGCCCAGTATGCCATAAGCAGGCTTGCATAATGCTCGTTTGGTGTCTCTGGCTGATCTTCTGCTTCTCCCTGCCAGCCTTCCATTCTTCCATACATATAAGTTCCGGCAACCAGCCATCCGGTATCACGAGCCTCGTCCTCTCCCCATCCATACATGTTGACAAGGACATTGCTCATTGTTGCGAAAATGTCTTGTGATTCCTGGTCTGCTACCCTGAATTCCCGCAGCAGGTCAATCTCAGTATATCCAGCGGTAATTCCATGTCCGTATGACCTGTGCGCTCCTGTCTGCCTTTCATATCTCCATCTGGCACCAGCTGTCAGCGGGTATCCACCAACTGCGCGAAATTCCATTGATGCCTGCCTTGGAGCAATGGCCATTCTTCTCCACATGAATTCTCCGGATCCCTCTGCCCATCTGGAATCAGCAACTCTTGTACTGTCCTCTGGGTCCATCTCAAGGATCTGAGCTCCCCTGTAGAATCCTGCATAAATATCTCTTGCCCTTCCATCAGTCAGAATCCGGGTTACTGCCTGTCCAACTGCTTCCTCAGCATGCTGCGGGTCCATGGTCCCCATGTTCCTGACAATCTGTCCAAGCATAAGGGTTGTTGAAGTGTCTGCATCATCTCCTGTTGGAATTGTGAATCCTACTGCTGCTCCGTCAAAGCCGGCAGCAAACGCACTGCCGTTAATCTCATCCCAGACTCCGGCTTCTCTAGCCTGCCTTTCAATTTCTGCTTCTCCAACCTGAGCCTGCTGCTCTACGCTCAGTCCAAGATGCCTTTCAATTAACCTGCTTCTCTCTGCAGATGATAATGCTGGTGCAGGTGCCATGTTTCTTCCTGCAAATCTGACTCCTGCAAGGAAGTTTCTTGTATCAGTTCCTCCATAAAGGTAGTTGAGGATCTGCGCGTGAGTGTCAAGTCCATATGCAAGGTCATAAACATTTCCTGTTGATCCGTCAATGTAGAAAAGCCTTGTATTGAGCTGGCTTCTCTCATCCTGATGCAGCGCTCCGACCGTGCCTTCGGGAGATCCTTCTGGAACCGGAGCTCGAAGCTCTGGTGCATGTTCTCCACCGACAATAACAAGCATGTCTCCGCCGGATTCTCTTGCAATTCTGGAATATGTTTCAAGAGTTCCCTGGTATCTTTCCCTTGTCTGTACTTCGCCCTGCTCTTCGGTTGTCTCATCAGCACCTTCATACTGGAATCTTAAGTTTCCTGTCTGCAGTCCTGCTCCCTGTCCAAATGCTACCGGAATGATTCCAGCAACTCCGACCGGAAGCCCTCCTGCCTGGGCCTCAACATCAACATCTGTTTCTGCTGATCCGCTCTCTCCATCTTCTTCAGAATCCACTGTTGTTCTCCTGTGCCTGACAACTCCTCTGCCGCGAACTCCACCAGTAATTGTTCTTCCATGGCCGATTCCTCCGGCTGCTGCAACATCTGTTGAAGTGGTGTCTGGATCTGCTACAGTTGGAATGCTCTGCTCATGTCCATAGTATCCGCCAAGCTGCCAGTCATGACGAAGCCAGTAGCTGCTGTAATCAACAGGCATCTCGCCGAATAGTCTTGTAATTTCTCTGATGATGGTGGAAGCTCCAAGCGCTCCGATCCTGTATCTCTGAGGAACTCCATGGATCATGTACCTTCCAAGGGTTGGATGAAGCATGTCATACATCCTTGAGAAGTATTCTTGCGCTCCGGAGTCGATTCCATATTGTCCTGGAGGCTCGACAAAGCTTCTTGGCATAGTCGGCGATGGGATCAAATTCCATGGCTGGGCTGCCTGTCCAAAGAGCTGTGGCAGCGGCTCCATTCCCTCCATCTGAAGGAAGTGTGGCCTGTATCTGTAACCTTGCGGATTCCATGGACCTTCCATAAGCTGCCTCTCTGGAACCCTCCTCAGCTCGTCTTCCATCTGGTTATGGTCATATGTTGTTGTGACGCTCGGAAGCCTCTGCGCAATTCTTGCAAACACCTGAAGGAAGTATTCCCTGTTGATGTGCGTGCTGTATGACAGGTTTGCTCCTGCTGCCCCGTATCTTTGGGCGAATATTGTATTGAAAGCTTCAATTCCCGCAACAAGCGTCCTCTCATCCTGAGCCACGCTGATTATTGCCGGAAGAACCTGCAAGATAAACGGACCGACCAGGTATGGATCGCGCTGATTGATCAACAGCAGTGAATTCATTGTTGCGCGCGCTGCATTTGTTCCGAACTCTGAGCCCAGGCTTCCAACCCTTCCAAGCCCGACTCCAAGGTAGAGCGCATCAATAATCGAGAGCTGGTTTCGAAGGTTTGATGCCTCTGCCTCAGTAAATCCTCTTGCATCTTCTGCATCAGCAGCCATTCCGCTGTCACGTCTTGCCTGAAGATATGTTGTCTCAAGCCTGGTGTAGAAGTCTCTTCCTGCAGTAATCAGATCCTGTCCTGATTCAGTGCTAAGGAATGCTGCAAACTCTTCAGGAGTGCGAAGCCCGTTTTCTGCAACTCCTGGAGGAAGTGTAATGCTGTATCTTCGGGCAAGTGTCTGAAGCTGTGAATTCAGAAGCTCCATGTTAATGAAATTTCTAAAGAGGTAGTCGTTTGATCCGAACTGGTCCCTGTAGTGGTTGATTGCAAGAGTGAGGTTTGCGCCAAGATCGTCAGTTGCATTTGCATAGACAAGGGTTCCCCTGATCCTGGAATAGACTCCTGGAAGAACTTCTGCAACGTGCCTGAAGTTCTGCATGAATTCTCCGCGTGCAACTCCATCACCTGCCTCAAAGCTTCTGTGCAGCTGCTCCAGTACCTCTGCATCAACTTCTCTCAGGTGCTCAACATCACTGGTACTCAGGTTTTCAAGGAATCTGAGCCTTGCCCTGTTTCTCTCGACCATCTGCACAAATGCTGCTCCATATATTTGCCTCAGGCCTGCAACTCTTGCAGTCCTCTCTTCTGATTCCGGAGAATTGAGCGCTCCATAAACAGAACCAAGTGCATAGAGCAGCTGTTCGTCCTGCTGTCTGTATGCTCTGTGAAGTGCAGTAACAACTCTTGTATATGCCTGCGGGTATGCCCTGTATAATGATTGCCTTACTGATTCTGGAAGTGCAGTCACTTCTTCAAGTCCTGCCCTTGATTCTGCAAGAGGGCCCAAATGCTCCCTCTGCCTCTCTACTGCACGTACAAATCTCTCTCCGTAGAGCTCTATCATCCTCTCTCTTGTCTCAGTTCCATCAGGTCGTGAGACTGCACGATAAACCCGAATTACTATGTTTGCAAATAATACGTTCTGGCCCATGCTGAGATTCTGCTCGCTCGTGCCGCTGAGGTTTTCAAGGAATCCGAGAACTGACCTGTGATCATTTATCAATCTGACAAATTCAGTGCCATGCCTTCTTTGCACATCAGCCACATTTCCGCTTCCTCTTGTAATTGCATTGTATGCAGTTCCAAGATCCCTGCTAAATCCGCGGTCTCCCATGCTTGAGATGAATGCACGAAGTTCTGGATCTGCTCTTCCCATCACAGCGAAAATAACATCTCCGATCACTGCCTGTTTGTCTGTATTTGTAATTCCGTTATACCATGCCATTGCGCTTCGAAGCGATCCAACATCGCTTGAGCCTGCAATTGTTTCTGCAAATCCGTCAATGGTTCCTGCAGTTCTTGAGAGGTCTCCACCTGTTTCTGCAAGGTGGATCATTGAAAATGCAAGTTCAATTGATCTTCTAAGTTCAGTTGCGCTAATCATGCTCTCCTGAAGCGCACGCTGCTCCTCAAGAAGAGTCTGCATCTCTGCCTGGTCAGCGCCGCCTGCTGCAAGCCTTATTCTCCTGCTCTCTGCTTCCCACCTGTTGATTCTCTCTTCAAGCAGCGGACGTGCAGGAGCAAGCATAGGATCTTCAAGCTGTCTTCGCATGCTCTCAAGATCACGTTCAATTGTTCTTGAGTTTGCTGTAATCTCTCCAAGACTTCCTTCAAGAGCCTCGCCTGAAATTCCTCTTGACCTTCCAGCTTCCCTGCTTGCAACCGGAGTCAGGAAGAATCTTCCAAGCGAATCAATGCCGTCCATCCTGGCAAGTCCGCCACGTGCAAGTGCTTCTCTTCCCCTTGCATATGAAAGGATGAATTGAACCGGGGTAAATGGAAACAGGAGCTGCTTTGCTTCATTGGTCATCCTGTCCTGGACTTCCCGGGCAGATTCATCAAGTGCTGCTCTCTCCTGTGCATCCTGGCCACGCAGAAGTCTCTGCTCAATGCTTGCAACTGTTCCGCCAAGCCATGCCAGGTTCGCTCTGTTTTGCGTAACAAAAGTAACTGCCTGCTGTCCATACTGTGCAACCAGTTCTTCAGTAGTCGGGCTTGCCTGTCCGTGAGCTGCATAAATTGCATGAAGTGCTCTTGCAAGGCCTCCTATTGAATATCCAATTGAAAGTGTTCCTCCATCAGCTGTGGTATTTGCTGCCCGGACAAACTCATCAGATGTCCTTGTTGTCATCTCATGCTCTATCTGCCCTACCGGCCGAACCACCCAGTGGAGGGTATCGAGATTCTGTGAAACATAATTTACAAATTCACTTCCATATCTTGTTGCAAGAAGTTCCCTTGTCTGCCTGAATAATCTTATCTGAGCATATGCTGTGGATAATGTGGCTCCTCCATCCTGCGGGAAAAGTGCCTTTAGCTGTACTGCAACTTCATCTGATTCCTCTCCTCTTCCAGGAGCAGATCTCCTATCAAGTTCTGCCTGCACTTCTTCCGGAGTTCCTCCGAGCCATGAGAGCTCATCATAATGCTCGCTGATAATTGATCCTGCTGGAACAGAGCCTATTGCAAGCCGCTCTGCTGCAAGCTGTCCATAAACATCTGCAAGCGCCGCGCCGCGATCCAAAGTTTCTCCTGCCTGCACTCTTATTGTCATCGATGAAATGCGCCTTGCATGCCTGTCTTCTTCGCGTGCCCTGTCTGTCAGTACTCTGTTCAGATCACTTGCAGTTCTTATCATCCAGGTCGGTCTTCTTGCTGCAACAAGTTCTATAAGCTCTGGACTGTATGCTGCTCTGAGCCTGTCCATATCAGGCGGAGTGCGAAGAAGTTCTGTGTAAATATCTCTCACTGCAATTGACCTGACATTTCTTCTGAAATTCATTTCAATGCTTGAGACTGTTGTGTTGCCCTGGATCTGCGCTCTGTACAATCTTACAAACTCATTGAAGAAAGTATCATTTCTCTCAAGCGCCACCTGGGTATATGTTCTGGATCCGATCTCGCCTTCAGCAGAAACAAAATTGCCACTGTAGATCCTGATAAATTCATCTCTTGCAGTTGTGCTTCCTGTTTCAAGCACCCTCTCCATCAAAGTTGCGCATCTTCTTGCAAGTCCAAGCGCTATTATATCAACAAACCTGTCAACTGTTTCATTTCCATGTGCCTGTCTCAGTGACTGGAGCCTTGAAACATCTCCTGTGCTTGCAGCTTCATACATCTGCGAGATTGCAGTTGCAAATTCTTCTGGATCTACCTGGTTGTTGTGGTGTGCGTAGTATGATCTGTAAACCTGGGAAATTGGTGATGGCTGGCCTCCTACCTGGTCTCTTGTTATGCGCTCCAAAAATAATCTTTGGAACCCTGTCCAGAATTCTCCGGATGGACTATGCGCTCCAAATATTCTTCTAAATTCATCTCTATGTGCTGTGTCTCCTGTCAGCATGAAGTTTCGAAGAGCCTCAACACATCTTGTTGCCTGCTGGTTTGGCAGCTCTCCTGCTAAAAGATTAGTAAGGTTTTCTCCATGTCTCTCTCTTATTTCCCTAAGTCCAGGACTCTCAATTACATGTCTTGCAGCATCTTCTGCAGTAGCATCTGAATGTGCTCTTCTGTATGCACGGAATCTTCCAATCTCACTTTCTGCAGGAACTTCTGTTTCTCCTGCTCTCTCTACTCTCTGTACAAGTGCATCTACCAGTGCCCATGTTGTTGCATTTGCAGCCAGCCTTGTTCTGATTTCACGGACTTTGGTAATGAAATCTTCCATAACAGAAGGCTCCATCCGGATTCCGATAACATGGTCAAGGTCAGCTTCATATGCTTGGAGAATCGGACTAACCTGAGGGTCGCTTCTCATTGCTGTCATCCTGGTATGAAGCTCTTCCATGAATTCCCTGTTTTCAGTTACTGGCTGATCATGGAATTCTGCTGTAATAAGTTCTCTGTATCTTGTATAATCAGCTTCGTTTCCTGTTAGAATGTAGTTTTGATATGCGGTTGCAGCGTCCCTTGCTCTCTGCTGAAGGCCTGCTACTTCTTCTGGTTCCGCGCGGGTAGCTCCCCTACGTCGAGTTGCCGGTTGTGCCATAACAGAATTTATCCCGAGATCATTTATATTATTTCCGCCCAGTAGCACTGAGACTGCAACTACTGGCGCAAGCAAATATTTTGCAAAAGTAGATCGTTTCGTGCGGCGCGGTCGCTCATCATGATCCCCCTTTCGATCATGTTTTATTTTTGAGCCGACCATTTCTTGATTCGCCTATTAGGTTCGAATGTTTTGAAATTACAGTTGCCTATACTGTTTACAACATATCTAATATTTAATATCATGTGTCCCCCTTGGGGGTTCCACCAATATTCATGGGTCTAACTGATTTTTTTTACACTAAGCCTTTCATAATATTTGTGCTTGGAAAAATTAAAAAAGGGTTGTTTCAGAAAGTGACTATCAGAGTCCTCGCAGCACTCTTCTTTGCTGTCTTCTCTCCGGTTGTGCAGGTGTTGTTTGTGCAGGCGCCTGTTGCTGCTCAAGAGTTATTCCTTCAATTCCACGTGCCCAGTGTCCTGCCGGCCTTGTCCTGTTTCTCTGCCTCCATGAATAAACTGCAAGAGTTGCAAGTGCCTGTGCGCTTTCAAGCCCGTCTGCTGCTATCCTGTCAGTTGATCCTGAGAAGACCTGCCTGTTCAGTATTGTCAAATCTTCTCCAAGCCTTTGATTTGCATCTCCGGTAAGTCCTGCAACATGGTTGACAAATGCCACCATTGCCTCAACTATTCTCCTTCGGTCTCCTGCCGGCGTGGTTTCGCTGAGCGCAACTGCAGGCCTTGTTACTGCCTGGTATCTTGTCTGTCCTCCTGCCCAGTCCATAAATGCCCTTCCGATCGGAGTGCTCCTGTCATGGAAAATCTCATTGAAGACCCGGTCAAATGCCCTTGAAAGGTCATCTCTGCTAAGGTGTCTTAGCGCTCTTTCAAAGACCGGAGTTGTTGCACTTCCAGGGACTGTTGATGCAACATCAGTCGGAAGCCTTACAATAGAAACAATACCTTCTGGCCTTCCAGTCTGTACTGCCCTGAACAGTTCAACCTGCAGGTTTTGCCAGTGCCTGTGCGCATGTTCTTCAAGAGGAGTTCTCTGCGGCTGGGCTGGCTGAGCTGTTGTTGCCACTGCCCTTTGCCAGACAGCCTGATATATCAGTCTTCCTACCTCATTTCTTCCTCTTGCGTTTGGATGAAGATGGTCTCCTCCAGCAGGATCGTATTCTGGTCTCAGTCTTGGTGGCTCTCCGATCCCAAGCGGTTCCAAGTCAACAAATATTATATCTGTTCTCTCCCGAAGCCATGCATCAATTGCATCTGCTCTTCTCTGTGCAGCGGGGCTCCATCTTGAATAAGTTGCATAAGGAGGAGATCCCCAGACAATCGGAAGTACTCCTGCATCATGGCATCTTGTGATCATATCTTCAAGGTTAGCCTGAACTGTTTCCAGAGGCCTTCCGTCATTTACAATTACTGCTCCGGATATTACTACAATGTTCGGCTGTCCTCTTCCACCTATCCTATGAGTTCTAAATCTTCTTCGGACTCCTGACATTGCCTCCCCGTCAACTCCGTCAGATACAACACGCGCGCTTGGAGCCTGCCTTCTTAGAAGTCTTCGAAGTTCCCTTCCTATTACGCCTCCATTAGTTAGCGATGCACCTACGATAAGTACATTCGGATTTGCAAGTGCAGTTGCATACCTGCTCATGTCCAGACCAGTCTGCGCTTCTGCAACTCTTGTTGGTGCTGCAGGCTGTGCTTCCTGTATCTCAAGAGCCTCAGGAGCATCCCATACTGCAATCCTGCTTTGCGCTCTTCCGCGTCCTCTTCTTGGATGTTCCTGGTACCATCTTCTCATGTATAATGAAGAGCTTGTGATGGTGTCCGCATCCATAGGACTGCTAAGATATGCTCTTTGGAAAACCAGTCTCACTTCTTCCCTGTCCGGATCCTGCTCCGGGCTTCGGACAAGATCAACATGAGCGAGCCTGCCATGCTCCGTATCCTGGTTTGTTATAAGCTGGCTTATCTCCTGCCTGAATCTCGTATTGCCTCCATCAGGACGAGCTTCAAAATGCATCATGAAATATCTGATGTAGAAATTGGCAGCTCTCAGTACCTGCTCGCTTGCAGTTGCAGAGAGGGTCCCTCCGCTTGCAGTGATCGCGCTCTGGAGCCTTGTGAAATCTGCATTAAGCCCTGCTTGCGATGAAAGATATAATCTGAATCTTGGAATCTGTAAAAGCTCATTGAAAACAGCGACTGTCATTGCTCTTTGATTTGGTGTTCCAGCAGCACTTCCTGCCCTCTCTCCGGTAGTCAGGAACTGGTCTACATATCTGTAGTTTCTGTGAAGCGCGCTTGCAGCACCTCGAGCTGCCCGGTCAGAGCCGCGTGAATTTCTAAGCTGCGTCTCAAGCCACTGTGCAGAAATCGTTGGCCTTGGTGCCTCGCGCGGAGCAGGTGGAGTTGGCTCTCTTGCCGGAGGAGACGTTCTTCTCTCCCGCGGCGGTCTTCTTGGTGGCCTTCGCGGCGGGGTGGTTCTTCGCTCTGTTCCCCCTCCTCCTGTTTCTGCTACTGGATCTGGATGCAATTGTCCGAACAATGCCCTTCCAATTGATGTTGCACTTAGCCTTTCAAATGCAGCTACATCAGCATCAGGAGCGCCAGCTATACCTACATTAATTGCCCTCCTGACCTTTCCAATCACCATTGCTGTGTCATCATCTGCACTAACAGTGATCCTGGTAACTCTCCTCCATCCGCTTGGTCCGACTATGACCAATGTATTTCCCTGAAGCTCTACTCTTGCGCCTGCCATTATTGTCGCCTCGATCTATGTGCTCTTGCATATCCATGGATGTGATTCCTGTATGCAGCTCTAGCTCCTCTTATGCTAAATGTTACTCTAATATTTTCTCCTTCTCCTTCAACTGTTATCCCAAGAGCTCTTAAATTAGCCATTTGCCTTTCTCTAAGTTCATCTCCAGCAGGTTGTCCACGTCGATTCAATCCAAATATCATTCGATATATACCATCTTTTATTTCTGTTCTAGCGCGCTGTCTGTTTGGTTGGTCTGCAGTTTCAACACCTTCCTGGTCTTCTCCAAATGCTGCTCTCATCACTATTCCATCACCGCGTCTTCTTCTTCCTTCACCTTGGATATCATCAAACAGAGCATCTATTCTCGCATCAATGAACTCGGCTATCTCAATTCCGCCGCGCTCTTCACTTTGATAGAAGCTTTGCGCCTCGGGACTAAGTCCGACTGTAGGCTCCCTCTCTACTTCTGCTGGCTCTTCTTCTGATTCTTCCTGCTGCTCTGCAGGCTGCCTTGTTTCAAAGCCAGGCCGCCTTGGGTATCTTGGCCGCTCTTCTTCTGCAAGAATTTCTGCGCGTGTTCCAGGAGTTCTTCCTCTCGAAGGTCTGCTTCTTGCATCTCCCCTTCCTCTTCGCTCTGCTCCGCCAGCTGCTTCTCTCATTTCAACAGGGGTTGATCCTGTCCACCATCCTCTTGTCCTGTAATATGCAGACTGCCTGTCAAGATATTCATATATTGCCTGGGCGCTCATGTCCTGGGTTTGTGCGTTTGCCTGGATGTGCCTTAGTATCGCTGGAAGGTTTTCAATCTGGTGGCTGTTGTCTGCCATCCATTTCATAACTCCGTTTGTAGCGCGCCCTCCTTCAATCTGGGAATGCGTTATTGCAAATGCAATTGCCTCTGCATATTCGCTTTCACGAAGTCTTCCGTCCATCTCTGCAAATACCCTTGGTGCAACCTGCCCGCTTTCTCTTGCAGTTGCAAGTGCTGTTCTCGGGTTTTCTGCAATCAATGTTGCAAGTGCATTGAGGTCCCCGTAAATCTCCTCTCCAAAGTCTCCTTCAGTAAGGTTGAACCTGTTGAATGCACGAAGAGCTGCAGTATTGCTTCCATATGTTCTAAGCAGTGACTCAAGTGTTGATCTGACACTTGGGTCAGTACATGCTCTTCGATCAAGATGTCCAAGGAATGAATTCTGGGCAATTGCTGTTCCAAGATATAGATGCTGCTCAGTTAATCGCTGCTGCAGCGCCCTGCCAAGGGCTCCTCTTGTTTGCGGAAGGCCTTCCCGAATCGAGTTCATCCTACCGCGTGCAGAAAGATCAGAAATCACATCATCTATATGTACTACAGCGATATGTCCCTGCTGGACACGCATCCAGATAAATGCAAACACATCCGGGTTTTCCCGAAGGAACCTGACCATGCCTGCATGTTCTGCATTTGGTCTTCCTGCCTGGACTTCAGAACTTGTAATTACTCCTGCATCAACAAGCATCTGCGTTGCAACTCCTTCTGCAAATGACATTACTATTCCGCGCTCTCTCCACTGATCCATTCTGAGGTCTGCCATATCTGAAATATCCAGCTGCTCTTTGTCTTCACTTACCAAAGTAGCATCAATCATCTCAATGCTTATTCCCCAAGGCCGGACTATTGCAAGCAGTTCCCGCTCTGCTTCAGTGCGGTCTGCGCTTCCTTCTTCAGCAGTTCTTCTTGTTTCAAGAAGTTCGTTGATCTCTTCAAGCTGTCCTGCCATTTCTCTACCATCATCAAGGAAATCATTCAGCCTTCTTGGATTGAGGTAGTGGCCGTTTCCTTCAAGAAGCGCAGTGAGCTGCTGCTCATTTCCTGGTCTTCTGTCAGTTGTTTGCGGAAGGGTATTTGGAAGGTGGAAAAAGAACTGCCTTCCCTCATCAGTGTCAGTTATCCAGATTGCATTTTCTTCTGATATATTGACTCCAAAGTCTCTTAGTGCTAATGCAATACCCTCTCTTATCTCATCTTCATTGGAAAGCATATCATAGAGAGGGTTGTAGATAAACCTCCATCCAAGGTATCCCATCGCTGCCCATGTTGCAAGCTGCGGCACCATCCTAACTGAATTAGATGGACGGAGCATTGCATAAGGTACTGATCCTCCAGCTCTTCTTGCTGCCTGGATTGCCCTGTAATACTGCATTCCTCCCCAATGAACGACTGGCTCATGCGCAGGCGCTCCACTTGCCCTGTGTCCAAACATCCATCTCCATGCTCCTGTTGCATACTCGCCTACTGTTCCACGTACTGTCAGAGAAGCTTCTCCTGCAAGTATTCCTGCCTGCTCTGAGATTCCAGGTATCAGCTGCTCCATTCTCGGGTTTGATAATTGTATTGCGTGGAAGTTTGCCCTCATATCAGGAGTTCTTACAGACCGAAGCATCCTTGCTAGCGGAGTTCCCATGTCAAAGACTACTTCAATGTTTCCTCCTTCTCCAATTGCCTGCTCAAATATCCTTTGCTGTCTTGGTCCATAATTCTCGCGTACTGCCCTTCCGACTCGCTCGCTTCGAAGGACAGTTGCAATCGCATCATCAAGGTTTCCTCCCTGGAGCATCTGCTCTGATAGGCCTCTTCGGACTGCCTGCGCAACAGGATCTCCTTCTGCAGAAATTCCTCTGATTGTAATTCTTGTTGAATTTCTGAGGGCAAGTCCTTCTGCGATTATCACGTCTCCTGAAATTGCTCCCCTGCTCTCAAGCTGGAGCAGAAGTGCTGCACGGTCTCCTGGACTGAACTCTGTTCCAAGAAGTCTTTCTGTTTGTGCAAGCGGACTTAGTGAAGCAACCTGGTCCCTTGATTGCTGAACCAGTTGCTGGTGCTGTTCAAATGCTGTTTCATGTGCTGTGTTTGCATCCTCGTGTGCTCTCTCAACTCTTCTAAGCCTTCTTCCTGTCAATCCTCTTGTTCTTGCAGCTTCAAGATTTGCTCTTGCTGTTTCAAGAGCCTGGCCTGTTCTCTGGACCCTTGCTTCAGAAGCCGCAAGGCCGGATTCAATCTCCGCAAGCCTTGCTGCTGCACTGCGCTCTGTTGCTTCTATTATCAATGTCACTTCTTCTGTCGTAAATGGCCTTGCATCAGTAAGCTCCATGTATGCTTCTGCAGTTCTGCTGCTTCCTGCTGCAGTCCTTATTGATCCTTGCGTTCTTGCAAGTGCTCTTGCAAGTGCAGGATCGCTTCTTGCTGCTGCTTCAAGGTGTGGCCTGAGGTTTGGAGAAGAATATAATTTTCTCAAAACTCCCTGATATGCGGCTCTGGATCCTCTTGGTCCGCTTGTTGCCAGGCCGTCTATCCTTATAAACAAATCAATTGATCGCTGCACGCTGTTTCTGGCCATGTTTGCAACTTCAGTTGCCTCTGCCCTTGCCAGAATCGCTGCACGCTCTGCTGCCTGGATCTCAGCTGCCGGCGCTCCGCCTGCTCTCAGTGTCTGAACATTTGCCTCTGCTGTTTCTGCTACCCTGTTTGCTCTTCCAATTACAGTATTGACCTGTTCAGGAGTCATGGTAATGTCTGAAATAATATCTCCCATTCTTGCCTGTGCATCTTCCAGTATCGCATCCGTATTTGGAGGCTCTGCTGCATTTCTTCTTGCTGCTCTTCGCGCTCTCCAGTCTCTTATCCTTCCTACTACTCTCCTGTACAATAGTGCTCCTCTGCCAACCTGTCTTGGCTGCTCACCCGGCCTGAGCACTCCTGCTTCAAGTGCCTGCGCGTTAAGTTCTGCCTGCTGCGCATCTGGCGGAGCAGGTTCCCTTGCTCCTGGTTCTCTTGGCGCCCTGCCACTGCCTCCGGTTCTTCTCTCACCACCAACACGACTACTCGCTCCTCCTGCCGGCGCTCCTGCTCCTGGTGGTGTTCCTGATGGTGGAGTAGCACTTGCACGGACAGGGGGCATAGTGGTCTCACCCATTATCCTTGGCTGTCCTGGAACTTCAATAACATATTCTGTTCCAGTACCGGTCCTGATGATCTCGAACTCCATTGTTGCTTCTCCTGCATTTGCCTCTGAAATCAATTCCTCAGGAACAGGTCTTCGAAGCGGTCCTGGATTATCTATTGTTCCAAACTCTCTCATTATTGCGCGGTTTGAAAATGGCGTGTCTATTCCTGTCTCAAGCGCATGCCTCACAGCCCTGTTTGCCAGGAGTGTGTCTATACTCTGGGCAGCACCCGGGTTTTCTGCTCTGATTGCATCAAGTCTTGCCCGGGCTGCAATCATGCTGCTTGTTCTTGCTTCTGCAGGTGTTGCTTCAAACCTGGCAA
>CAZYZZ010000001.1:25088-27840 GCA_964651995.1 Microcaldota archaeon | reverse complement strand
AAGGCTATTGCCGGATAATATCAATGTTCTAACATCTAAAGAGTTAGAGCAATTTATCTTGGGATAAATCTCCAAGCAAAGCGGGGTAACAAATTCTATTTTCTACTTTAGGATTTGCCCTATGGGGAGCTTGGAGTTCCCGCTGGGCTCATAACCCAGAGATCGGTGGTTCAAATCCACCCCCCGCTACTTTTTTTCATTATCAAGAGCAAATTCACGTGCTTTTTTTGATATTCCATCGAGTGCAGCTGCAATCTTTTCTTCTGCAACTTCCCATGCTTCATAAACTTTCTGAGTTTCAAGTATCTCTTCCACTTCTTGCATGAAACTGCTCCAGAGCAGTTCCATCCTAACCACATAATCGAGATTGAGTGCAGCATACTTTCTCAGCTCTTCTTCTCCCAGCTCTTGTGAATAGCTCATGGACAGCACATCATCCTCAAACCCAAGAGATCCTCCATCATCTTCCTTTAATGTGACTTCGAATCTGCTCTCATCAACAATCTTTGCCATGTGCCTGTGACCATATCCTCTCGGTACAATGAAAATAGTTCCTTGATTTGCATCTGCTACAGCCTCAATCTGGCTGATTACATTCCTGTCTCTGTGGACCTCAAGCTTGGCTGAGACCTTGAGGTACTCAATCATTATCTCCATATCTTTTTCTGACCAATCTCCCTGGTGCCTCATCATTCTCAAAGAAAGTGCCTTCTCAAGTATTCCATGCAATACCCCCAGATAATAAGCCTCTCCACTCTGTCTCTCAACCAGTATTTCAACCTGATCCTGTCTTTTGCGTGCAAAAGCAACCATACCAAAATGATCACTCATTTCTTCAGTTAATTCAATTCCTAGAACTTCCTTTTGAATCTGAAGCATTGCTTTATGCATTTCTTCAGCAAACCTCGTCTTAGCGGCATTTTTTTGAATTCCAAGAATCTCTTCGCGCATTTTCCTATTCATTACCCTTTCCAAATGTGCCCTTTTTGGTTCTATATCTGCAATCGCTTCTTCCCTCATTTGTACAAAACCTTTGTATGCATTAAGGGCGCTCCAGACGTCCATCAGCCTTGATATCTGTAGGGATGATTCCATACCGAGCATTGGCCCCTGTTCATGTATAATTGCTACTTGGTCTTTCTTTCCGCGGACAAAATCCCGCGCTGCTTTTTTGAAGAACCTTGTGTTGCCAAGCATTGGCCCCAGAGTTTTTCCTGATGTTCCATGCCTTCCAAAGGCTAGGAGTAATCGTGTTTTTGTCATGTTTTGTCTTATGTTATGGAATGTTTTTAAAGTTGTTGACAGTGTAAATCTAAGATAATACTGCAAGTGTCCAATGACCCAGAACTGCAAGCAATACATATCTCAGGACACGTCCTGCAATGCATGCAGCAAGAAATCTCCACCATTTTATCTTCAATCCTCCTGCGATCAGGCCGGCAGCATCAAAGAGCGGGTTTGGAACAAATGCCAGGATGAATACTGCAATAACATTATACTTCCTGACAAAATCCTCGATCTTTTTCGATTCTTTAATGCGGCTGTTGAGGATATCGCGGGCTCCATGGCCTGCGACATATCCTGTAAGCTCTCCGATTCCAGATCCAATCCCAGCGACTATTCCAAGAAGCACTGGATCAAAATAAGCTGCCATTGCAATTATTGCTGCAAAAGCAGGCGAGGGCAGAATCACTGTGGCCGAGCCGAGCATTGCAATAAGGAAAGCTCCAGCATATCCAAACACAGACAATTTCTCTATTTCTCCAGAGAAGATGATTATGAGTGCTACAATTAGCAACGAAAGAAAAATCTGGACTAGTCCCTCTGTTTTCTTATTCATTCAAAAGAAGATATGAGTGAAAAAAATAAAAGGCGGTGTGAGCTCAGCTGTCGCTCACAGTAGCGCTGATCCTTGCTCCTGAATCCGAGCTTGAATGGTTTGTGATTTCAATATTCTTTCCATCCAAGGAAGCAACTATTGTTATCACTCCGTAGATAGGAACTACTATTCCGGTTTCAATATCTGATCCTGTTGCAGCACAACTAATGTCTATGTAAATATCATCAGATCCAGTCACCTGACCAACATATGCCAGTGAGTATCCCCCAACATATATCGAATCTCCAACATCTACATTCTCCGAAACAACAGAATCATTACTAACTCCAGAACAAGTTGTTGGACCAGCTTCTTCATCAACATCACTGTCTCCTAAGTCGCCATCAGACACATCAGAATCAGCAACATCTCCATCGGAAATATCCCCGTCTCTGATATCAGAATCAGCAACGTCGCTGTCTGCGATGTCAGCGTCATGATCTGCATCAGCATCAGAGAAATTCCAATCCAAACATGATGATGTAATAACTGCTAGAGTTGCTACAGCTGCTATTGTTGCTGCCTTTTTCATGATCCTCTCAGTGAGTGGAGCTTTTCTGCTCATTGATTTGGCCGCATTTTCATCTTCTTTTTTTTCAGGTTTTTTTGAAACAGAAACGACATCCATGAAATTAACCCCTTAACTGTCGCTCACAGTAGCACTGATCCTTGTTCTTGTATCAGAGCTTGAGTGATTTGTTATCTCAATATCCTTTCCATCCAAAGGAGCATGTGCTGTTTCAGTTCCATAGAGAGGAACTACAACTCCAGTTTCAATATCTGCTCCTGTTGCAGCACAACTAATGTCAATGTAAATGTCATCGCTTCCAGCAACCTGTCCAGCATATGTGAGTGAATATCCTCCAACTACGA
>CAZYZZ010000001.1:0-24988 GCA_964651995.1 Microcaldota archaeon | reverse complement strand
CTCCTGTTGCAGCACAATGAACATCAATGTAAATATCATCGCTTCCAGCAACCTGGCCAGTATATGTAAGTGAGTATCCGCCAACTTCTGCCGAATCTCCAAGATCTATGTTCTCAGAAGCAATAGAATCATTGCTAACTCCAGGACAAGTAGAAGGGCCGCTGTCAACTTCTTCATCAGCATCAACAATATCCGAATCAGAAATATCACTGTCTAAGACATCTGTATCTGCAATGTCTCCATCAGAAACATCTGAATCAACTATGTCGGAATCAACAACATCTCCATCTGAGACTACAGTATCTCCATCAGAAACATCTGAATCAACAACTACTTCCGGAGTATCAGAATCTCTGATATCGCTATCCAAAACATCTGTGTCTGGTCCTGCATCAGTATCACTGTCAGAAACATCTCCATCAGAACTGCGAAGCTGACTGGTATCAAAGGGACAAATCAAGTGGCATGATGCTGATGAAAGAACAATACCGACTGTAAGCGCAGCTGCTCCAGCCTTTTTCATAATCCGTTCAGTGAGAGGAGCCTTTTTTCTGATTGCTTTTGAATCGCTAGTCTCTTCCCCTTTTCTATCTGGTTTGTTTGAAACTGTATTCATAAAATTTACCTCTTGGTTTAGCTGTCGCTTACAGTAGCGCTGATCCTTGCTCCTGAATCCGAGCTTGAATGGTTTGTGATCTCAATTGTCTTTCCATCCAAAGGTGCCTCTGCTGTTGCTGTTCCATAGAGAGGAACTTCCAGGCCAGTTTCAATCTCTTCTCCTGTTGCAGCGCAATGAACATCAATGTAAATGTCACTGCTGTCAGGAACCTGGCCTCTATATGTAAGTGAGTATCCGCCGACTTCTGCCGAATCTTCGATATCAACATTTTCAGAAACAATTGAGCTATTGCTGACTCCAGGGCATCCTACTATGTCTGCATCTTCTTCAACATCCCCATCTGCCATATCGCCATCAGCTACATCTCCATCGTGAACTCCGCCATCATCAGCATCAACAACATCCCCATCAGAAATGTCTCCATCAAAAACATCAGAATCAGCATCAACAACATCCCCGTCTGCTGCATCAACCATCTCTGCATCAGAGCCAGCATCGTTTTCAAACCTTTCACGTTGCTTTGGTGCACATGACACTGAACTTGCTACAAGTCCTACAGCAAGGGCAACTACTGCCGCCTTTTTCATGATCCTCTCAGTGAGCGGAGCCTTTTTGCTCATAGGCTTTACCTTGCTTCCATCCTCTTCTTTTTTTGGTCTAACTGAAATAGTATCCATAAAGTTTACTTCTCATTTGTCTTTTATAAGTGTTCGTATGTGGAAACTTAAGATGTTTATTGTAGTTCCAGAGTTGAAACTACCGACGTTATTACTTGAAAAAATCAGTTATTGTATCCCCCCAGGGGGATACTAATATTTAAATAGGTCTGGTTCTGCGGCAGATCAGCTCAGCTATCGCTCACAGTAGCGCTGATCCTTGCTCCTGTGTCTGAGCTGGAATGGTTTGTGATTTCAATATCCTTTCCATCAACTGGAGCATGTGCTGTTGCTGTTCCATACAATGGAACTACAACATTGCTCTCAACTTCATCTCCTGTTGCAGCACAGTGAACATCAATGTAAATGTCATCGCTTCCAGGAGCCTGCCCAGTATATGTAAGTGTGTATCCTCCAACCTCTATCGGATCTCCAAGATCTACATTCTCAGAGCTGATAGAGTCATTGCTAACTCCAGGGCAGGCAGTAGGACCGCTGTCAACATCTCCGTCAGAAATATCAGCATCAGTAACTCCACTATCCTCATCAGCATCAGACACATCCCCATCAGAAATGTCTCCGTCTACAATATCAGAATCTGTAATGTCACTATCTATAACGTCAGAATCAGCAACATCCCCGTCTGTTCTGTCAGCATCCACGGTATCAGCATCATGGCCTGCATCTGTCTCAGTATCTGTATCGCCTCCAGCATCCCTGGAGTTTCCGCTTGCAGTTCCACTTACATCCAAGAGGCATGATATTGGAACAATTGTACAAGCAGCTGCAACTGCAACTACAGCTGCCTTTTTCATAATCCTTTCAGTCAGAGGGGCCTTAGTGCTCATTGATTTGCTCTTCTGGCCATCCTCTTCCTTTTTTGGTTTTGTTAGATTAGTGTTCATGTATATATCATCCCCATTTGTTTTTATAAGTGTTTGTATGTGGCAGTATTTTCCCACCTGACTAACAAAAATTAGAAATGGACCCAGGGGGACTCGCACCCCCGGCCCCTCGCGTGCAAGGCGAGTGCTCTGCTACTGAGCTATGGGCCCGATTTTACTCTAAACAGTAATTTAGAGGATTTGATTATCAAGAATTGGATGAAAAGGTTTTAGAAACTTTTTAAAATTGAGGTGTGAACCAGAACATTCTGCCCTGGCATTATGAGCATCCGCCCCATCCGCATCCATAGCACATCTTGCATCCTTCCTGGAATACCAGATTGCCATCGCAGCATGGACAAATGCCTTTTTTGATTTTTTCATTTTCAGAAAGAGGAGGTACTTCTTTTGGAACGTTTATTTCATTTACCGGAATTTGAATATTTTCTTCGCTCATGGTCATCCCAAAAAGGCTACGAGTCTAATTATTAAAAAGATAAACTTTGTCCTCTAAAAACAATATACACAAAATTAGAAAATAATAACAACATCCCATTTCCAGGCATAGCCTCCACCTTGAAAATAGTGCCGAGGGGGGAACTTGAATCCCCGACCTCACGATTTCCCGAGCGCATTAGTTATCATCGGCAAATTGCCTCATAACTCATCGGATTTGCACCTATGAGTCGTGCACTCTAACCAGATGCTCAAACAGTTAGTTAATCAGTTTTGATAAAACTTTTCCTAAAAGTTTTCTGAGCTACCTCGGCATCCTAAAACAATCCTATGATTAACAGGATTGTTGGAAGTTATTTAATTTACTTACATTTAAATTCCATACTGGCGGGTCTATGAGCAAGGAATACTTCTCTTTATTAAAAAATGAATTGCATAAAGCTTATTCCCTAGCCTCGGAAGCCCGCTCAAAGGGCTTTGATCCGGTTGAAGATATCGAGGTCAAGATCGCAGAAGATGTTGCTGCCCGCGTTGAGGGTATTGTCGGGCCTCCTGGAATTTCGGAACTTATCCGGTCTCTTGAGCAGGGCGGAATGCCAAGAGAGAAAATAGCATTTGAAGTTGCCCACCGCATAGCCTCAGGAGAGGTAATCAAAGGAACCAAGGAGCGTCTCATTGAACAGGCAGTTCGAACCGGACTTGGAATTCTCACCGAAGGTGTTCTTGTTGCCCCAACCGAAGGTATCTCAAAGGTCAGGATAAAGACAAACCCTGATGGCAGTGATTATGTTGCTGTTTATTATGCAGGTCCGATTCGAAGCGCAGGGGGAACTGCAGCTGCACTGAGCCTCCTTCTTGCAGATATTGCGCGAAAAGCCTGCGGAGTTGGAGACTATCGGGCTACTGATTCCCAGGTCCTTCGCTACATCGAAGAAATCCTGACCTATGAAAATCGCTGCGTTCATCTCCAGTATCTTCCATCTGAGGAAAACATGACTATAATAGCAGAAAACATTCCAATTTGTATTGACGGGGACCCCACAGAGGAAGTCGAGGTCTCTGCATATCGCGATGTTCCTGGAGTCGAGACAAACAGGGTCCGGGGCGGCGTTCCACTTGTATTCTGCGAAGGTGTTGCGCTAAAGGCTGCCAAGGTCCTCAAATACACCAAAAAGCTCGAGCTCAAATGGAACTGGCTTGAGAAGATAATCAAGATCAAGAAAAAAGCAGATAAGATCGAAGTCAAACCAGATCCAAGTTTTCTTGAGGGACTGGTTGCAGGGCGTCCTGTTTTCAGCCATCCATCTGCCAAAGGAGGATTCAGGCTTCGCTATGGAAGGAGCAAAAGCAGCGGACTGATGGGAAAGACAATACATCCTGCAACAATGACGCTGCTGGACAATTTCCTTGCATATGGGACCCACATGAAGATTGAGAGGCCTGGAAAAGGATGTGTTGTCACTGCACTTGACTCTCTCGAGCCTCCTGCAGTAAGGTTAAAATCGGGAAGAGTGATGAAAGTCCGCACGCTTGAAGAATCCTATAAGATCAAGGATGAGGTTGACAGGATTCTTTTCCTTGGCGATATGCTCTGCCCCTATGGAGATTTTCTCAAATCAAACCATCCTCTTATCCCATGCGGCTATTGCCAGGAATGGTGGGAGCTGGAGCTCAAAGGAAACAAGCCGCCTGAGCCGAGTGCCAGGTCGATGTTCGAATTTTCAGCAAAACACAATGTTCCTCTTCATCCTGATTTCACCTATCATTGGCATGACATCTCATCAGAGCAAATCAACAATCTTGCAAAGTGGCTGAAGCATGGAACTCTCCATGTTGAAAATGACACTATACGCGAGCTTTCCATTCCGCTTTCAGATGCCAAGACAGTTCTCGAAGATTTGATACTGGAGCATCGTGTTCATGAGGGGCATGTTATTCTTGATTCTGATAATGCATTTGCCCTGCTCTCATCGCTGGGCATGCTTGTGGAAAACAAGATTGATGCTTCTGCATTTGAAAAATCCTGGAGCGCGGGTAAGGCTCCGCTTGATCTAGTCAATGAACTTTCAGGAATAACCATCCGCGCAAAATCCCCGACCTATATAGGTGCAAAGATGGGGCGTCCTGAAAAGGCAAAAGAAAGGAAGATGGATGGATCTCCTCATGCCCTTTTTCCAACCGGATCTTTCAAGAACAGGAGCATTACAAAACAGTACCGGACCCTCCAGAATACCAGCGGGGAAAAAAATATCAACCTGGAAGTCATCAGGACCAGATGCCAGAATTGCAACGCACTCTGCTTTTACAAAAAGTGCCATATCTGCGGATCAAAGGCAGATCTGGAGCGTCTTTATGCTGATTCCGGCCTTGTTGTAAAGGGCGAGCCTCCAGAAGACCGCAAGCTCATTTCATATGACAAGCGTCCTGTCAACATCATCGAGCTTTATGATTCGGCGCGTGAAAAACTTGGAGTCAATGTATCTGAAGTCAAGGGAGTAAAAGGGCTTTCAAATGCACTTCGGATTCCAGAGCGTCTTGAAAAAGGATTCTTGCGTGCAAAGCATGATGTCTATGTTTTCCGCGACGGAACCTGCCGTTTTGATTCAACAGATGTTACGCTAACCCACTTTACTCCTGATGAGGTTGGAGTCACTGTTCCAAAGCTTATCGAGCTTGGATATGAAACTGATTATCTTGGAAACAAGCTTGAGCGCGGGGACCAGACAGTTGCGCTTCGCCATCAGGATGTTCTTCTTGCAAATTCCGGTGCAGAATATTTTGTCCGGGTCGCCGCATTCATTGATGATCTTCTTGTTAACCTCTATGGGATGAAGCCTTTCTACAATTTAAAGTCCAAGGAAGACCTGATCGGGCATCTTACTGTCGGGCTTTCCCCGCACACAAGCGCCGGCGCGCTAAGCCGCATTGTAGGATTTACCAATGCCAATGTCGGCTATGCACATCCATATTTCCATACTGCAAAAAGAAGAAACTGTGACGGGGATGAGGACTGCCTTATGCTTCTTATGGATGCTCTTTTGAATTTCTCGCGCCAGTTCCTGGATACGCGAAGAGGAGGTACAATGGACGCTCCTCTTGTTCTTTCAATTGAAATCAATCCCAAGGAAGTTGATGATGAGGCGCACAATGTTGAATTTGTCTCAGGCTATCCGCTTGAATTCTATGAGGCTGCTGCCAAAAATTCCTCTCTCAGCTCAGTCAGGATAAAGACTGTAAAGGATGTTCTTGGAACCGATGAGCAGTATGAGATTCCATTAACACATACCGGAGGAACACTTGATGTGGGGAATACCCGGACAGCATATGTTGAATTGCAGTCCATTCCTGAAAAGATCGAAGTCCAGTTCTCGCTCCAGGAGCGCCTTCGCTCGGTTGATAGCAGCGATGCTGCAGAGCGCCTTATCCTAAGCCACTTTATCCCTGACCTTTATGGTAATCTCAGATCATATTCCAGGCAGACCTTCAGGTGCGTCTCATGCAATACCATCTACCGCAGAGTTCCGCTTGCCGGAAAGTGCAATAGGTGTGGTGGCAATCTTCTACTTACAATCAATAAGGGCGGAATTGAGAAATACCTGAAAATCTCAAGAAACATTGTTCAGAAGTACGACCTTCCCATCTACCTCAAGCAAAGGCTGGATCTTCTCGAGCGCGAGATCAAGAGTATCTTCGAGGATGACAAGATCAAGCAGATGGGGCTCTCTGACTTTCTTTAGCTGTTCGTCTATTGCCGTCTTCAAGTCGTCCATTTCATGAAGTTTATAATGCTTCTCTTCCATCTAACTCCCGTGATTACATATGGATTTTAAAAAAATCATGAAAGCGGTTATGATTCCGGCCGGAGTTCTTATTGCAATTTCGATTGCAGAAACGGTTGTTGGAGTTATTCCTGTCTTAAACGTTGTTGCAGCATGTTGTTTGGGAATTCCAATGCTCATACTAAAAGCAGCAGTCCTTGGATGGGCTGGATATGCCGCAGTAAACGAGCACAAGCTTGATCTTGTCGGAGGTATCCTGACAGGCGGAATTGCCGGTTTTGTTGGAGCATTAGTTGGCGGCCTAGTCAGCTTCGTGTTCGGCTTGGTTGGTTTCGGTGCGTCTGTTGCCATGGGTGGTGATGTTGGCAATGCTGCACTTGGCGGTGGATTCGGAGTTGTTAATATTATAATTGGCATTGCTGTAGGAACCATCCTTGGCCTTATACTGGGTGCAATCGGTGCCTTTGTTGCAGGCATGAAAAAATAGTTCTTTTTCTTTTTTTTATTTTTGCTATGTTATAAAAATAGAATAAAAAATTTAAAAAAAATTATTTTACCTGTTTCTGGGCCATTTCAGTTACTGTCGGAATGACTGTCTCTTCTCCGTTGTATACTTTGTATGCAAGGTAGAGAAGCGCAAGCCATCCTGCCGGGAAACAGACAAGTCCGATAACTACGAAACTCAGCACAAAACTGACCAGCCACCATGCAACGCCAAGGATAAGTCCTTCCCATGCATGGAACTGGAGCTTCTTGTCTTCCTTTTTCTCAGTAGCCAATACAATAATTGGAACTAATATCGGAATTGCATAACAGAGAGCTGCCCACAATTTGAAATCCTTGTCTCCTGCTGCAACTTCTTTTTTCGCTTCAGTTGCAGCCTCCTTTTTCACGCCAGCTGCTGCTTTTTTCATAATTTTTTCTTCTGCCATTAGCTTAACCTCGTGTCCACGTTAGTGGGTTATGGGTATCTAACAGGGCATCTTTATAAATATTTTTCGGAGGAGACAAACCCTTGATGCAAATTTTTAACTCATTATCCAAGAAGCTTGAGCCTTTTACTTCCATCGAACCAGACAAATTGATGATGTATGTATGCGGCCTCACTCCATATGACAATGCCCATATAGGACATACCAGGACATATGTTTCTTTTGATGTAGTCAAGCGCTTTTTGCTCAAAAGAGGATATTCAGTATATCATATCCAGAACATCACGGATGTTGATGATAAGATAATCAAAAGATGCAAGGAAACAGGAGCAGATCCAAAGCAGCTCACAAGCCACAACCATGATGATGCTCTCGACCTTTTTGCAAGGCTCCACATTCTGCCTGCAGATGTTTATCCAAAGGTGACAGAGCATATTCCTGATATTATTGAAATCATACAAGAGCTGATTGCAGCAGGAAGCGCATATGAAACTGATACAGGCATTTACTTTGATATCTCTTCCTACAAGGATTACGGGAAGCTTTCCGGGCAGGACCTTGATCAGATAAAGGCAGGCTCAAGGTTTGGCGTTGATGAGAGCAAGAATAATCCTGAGGACTTTGCCCTCTGGAAAAAAACAAAGGGAGAGATAATCGAATTTGACAGTCCCTGGGGAACAGGACGTCCTGGCTGGCATATCGAATGTTCTGCCATGGCAAGAAAATATGCAAAGAGAACTCTTGACATCCACGGAGGCGCTCGAGATCTCATATTCCCTCATCATGAGAATGAGGTTGCCCAAAGCGAGGCTGCTTCCAGAGAGAAATTCTGCAACTACTGGATGCACACGGGCTTTCTTACTGTAAATGGAGAAAAAATGAGCAAGAGCCTTGGCAACTTCATAACAGTGAGCCAGGCACTAACAAAGTCCAGCGCAAACGCACTTCGTCTCTTCTACCTCCAGGCCCACTATAGAAGCCCTCTTGACTATGATCTTGAAAAGATTTCTGCAATGGAGGAGACTGTCGAGCGAATCTTCAATTCAATGGGCCTTGTACGTGAAATACTTGGAAGCGGCGCCGATTCTGGTGTAGATTCCCAGTTCAGGTCAAAGAGTGATGAGCTTCTCTCTTCATTTTACAAAAACATGGAGGATGACTTCAATACTCCTGAGGCGCTTGCATCCATGTTCTCATTGCTTCGCCTTACTAATTCCAACTTGCAAAAACCAGACAAAGAGCAACTTACTAAGGTTCTCTCTTCTCTTGAGGAAATTGTCTGGATACTTGGCCTCGTCGAGCAAAAGCCCGATGCCTCAAACAAACTGCCGCAAGTTAATTCTATTCTTGAAGAGCTGGGCTCAGGTACAAAGCAGTCTGTTGAGGATGGCATGCAGGCGCTCATCAAGATGCGCTCTGATGCGCGAGCTGGAAAGGACTTTGCAAAAGCAGATCTGATCCGCTCAAAATTAGGTGAGATCGGGATTACTCTTGAAGACAAGCCAGACGGTACGAAATGGAAACTCTCCTAATATCCTTCTTTGTATTCTTCAGAGCTGACCTTTCTCCCAAGCATAAGTGAGATATTTCCCCATGTCCAGAGCCCAATTGTCCTGAAAAATCCGTTTGATCTGAATCTTCTGTCAGATAGTGTCAGCACCAGATTGCTGTCATATTTTATCTGCTTTGAGCGTGGAAGGCGTCGCATGAGATCAGCATCTTCGCAGACAACAGACCTGTAGCCTCCTGCCTTCAGGAAAACATCCTTCCTGAATGCTGAATTGTTTGGCGGAACGTAACATTCCCTTGTAATTGCATGGTTTGCCCTCCCAAGATGGAAGATCACATGTGAATATGAATCATAGATGAATTTCCATATCTTTGATTGCGAACTATAGAGTGTCAGTCCGCCCAGAAAAAGCAGATTAGGGTTTTTGAAATGCTCCTTGATTCTTTTTGCAAACCCCCTTGGAACTTCAGTGTCTGCATCAACGAAAACAATGATGTCATTTGATGCTTTTTTTGCTCCTTCTGTCTTGGCAAGTCCGTTCCCGGCCTTGGGCTGCATCAGAACCTTTGCCCCGTGTTTTCTGGCAATCTCAACTGTTTTGTCCTTACTGAAGCTGTCGACGACAATGATCTCATCTTTCTCACTTAGTTGCGGCTTCAGGTCTCCAAGCACATTTCCAATGAATGCCTCTTCATCTAAAGTCGGGATGATTATGGTCAACATACACAATTCTCCATCTTTACTAATATAGTTTATGAGACAAACTATATAAACCTCTTGTTCGTATTTCCATCTGACCAGTAAAATAGAGTTGAACATACATGCAAAAAAAACCACCCATTGCCAGAGCGAGCAGTCCTACTGCCAAAGAAAAACCAAGGGAACCTTCCAAAAAAAGAGGTGCATATGCAGTTTTTTCAGGATTTCTTGATCCTGAGATAGGAAAAGATGCACTAATGAAGCTTGGCGCAAGGCCACCCTCCACAGCTCCAGGGGCGCCAGAGAGAATCAAGCCTTTTGAGCAGATTCTCCGGGAGTTCACTGATGATGTGGTCTCTGCAACTCGCGAAATGCCAAGAACAGGGGCTTGATATAATAGTTCTACCACCTAAGTAGAATATATCCCACTTTTTAATCTTTTCTACTCATATCCTAGTGTTATGTCTGTTACTGTTAGAGAAATTAAGGAGTATTGTAATCCTTTTCTTGCTCGAAAAACAAGTAAATTCAAACATCTCAAGGGAGTTTTGGGTCCATCCAAACTCAAGGACCTTCGACTTGCAAAAGCATTTGCAAATCCTGGAGAGGGCGCTCGCAATTTTATTGCTGCTCTAGACTCTGCAAGGTCTCCTCTTCGGGAGCCTATACTTGATAAAATCCATGAATATGGAGATCAGGGATATGCTGATGCCCAGGAAGCGCATGATGCAAGAGTTCTTCTCTGGAGGAAAGTCCAGTCAATTTTCATTGAAAACGGAATCCACACTGATTTTGGAAGGCCTTCAAGTGTCGGCCTTATTCTTTCAGAAAGAGAAATCCAGGGAATCCCAACATACTTTTTCCTCGGAGAATCCTGGAGCGTGAATTCCTTTTCAGGAAGGTTTTATCTTCCACTTAACGGAGAAACTGCCAGGCTGACAGTAAATGTTTCATCGTCCGGAGGCAGGCTGATGGAAGTTCTTGACATGCTATTTTGCGGAGCAACTGATAACCTTGACATCATACAGAAAAACCTAGTTAGAATTCCTAGAGACGAGCTTCCGGCATTTATAGAGCGCTTTGATCTTGGAGAAAATGGCGCTCCGCTCATGCTGATCCTCCATACAATAAGCCTTAGAGAAGACATAAGGCGGCTTCGGGCTATCATGGAAGAAGCAGCTACTCCTTCTGATGTTCTTTTGAGCGCACTAAACCAGCAGGTCGGCTCTGTTGTTGCCCATGAGACTGCACACATTGAAGAGCGAAAGGCAAACGGATCAATGCCTGTTTCAAAGGAAGTGCGCGAGATCCTTGCATATCTGATGGAAGCGACTTATGCCAATCCAAATGTAGCATACAGGAACCTTCTCGACAGGTCATTTGACTTTGATGCTGTTATGCCAGCCCTTAGGATGGCAGTTGAGCTAAAAGGAACAGTAGCAGCATTTTTGGAAGGGGAAGATTTCCTCAGAGAACATGCCCGGGATGCACTTGACGAACAGTTCCTTGCCCTCACAGGCCAAGTTCATACTGATCTTGTCAGCGGACAAGCAATCAGGGATGTTCAGACATCAGACTTCCTGACTGTGGAGCATATGCCACTTATTGAGCGAATAATTTCCAATCCCTCCCTAAGATAGCTTTTTGCTAAATTCCTCGAGTTCTTGGGAAAGCACTGCGCATCTGTATCTGAGACATTTCAGATCATGTATATTGTAGGTCGTAATCTGGGTTTTCCTGATCTGCGTTACTTTATTTTCCCAGAATCCTATACTGAATCCTCCTCCTCGAACTGCGCTGTTGATCACCTGCGCTCTCTGGAGGATCATCCTGCAATCTGTTTCTATGTCTCTCTTGAGGTTTTGTATGAGGTCGTCTACAGGAACTGCATTCTCTACTTGGGGAACTGCCACATGGGTCCTGGCCATAACCTGCTATTGCATAGGATAATTAAATATTTTTCCGCGCAATTGTCATTATGGGAAAAGTACCAGTGGCAGTCTTTGCATCAGGCCGCGGTAGCAATTTCAAATCTATTCTCGAGGAAATCAAAGCAGGCCGGTGCAATGCAGAGATAAAAGTGCTAGTGACAAACAACAAGGATGCCCCTGCAATTGATACTGCCAAATCAAGTGGCATCCCGGTAGAAATTTTCAATAAGGATGATTATCCAAAGCGCCGGGATATGGACCTTGCTATCAAGGAAAAGCTTGATTCATATGGCATTGAACTGATTGTGCTTGCAGGATATATGCTTCTTATCAAAGGAAAAGAGCTTCTCGAATCCTACAAAATAATCAACATCCATCCATCCCTTCTTCCAAAATATCCAGGGGTTGATGCCCAGAGGCAGGCCTACGAAGCTGGCGAAAAATTATCTGGCGTGACAATACATTTTGTTGATGAGGGTCTTGACTCAGGACCGATAATCTATCAGGAGGAAGTGGACATCTCAGATTGTAAAAGCGCAGATGAGGCTGCAGCCAAGATACTGAAAGCAGAGCACTCTGCCTATGCAAAAGTAGTTGATTCATTCTCAAGGGGAAAATATGTGGTGGAAGGAAGAAGTGTAAAATTTGTGGAAAACCGATAAAATCTATTTAACAGGAAGCCCCACTTCAGCCAGTCTCTTTTTTGCCGCATCTGCTGCAGGCTGGTATTCAAGGACGCTTCTTCTTGCGATAAAAAGCAGCTGGTCAGCCATTGTAACTACTTCCATATTGCCGAGCTCCACTATCGCCTTGGTGACTTTCTCAGGATCATAAGTATAGAATGGTCTTTTTTTAGGATCTCTTGAATGGTGCCACCAGCAGCCATACATTGTGTGGCCTCCCATCATGATTGCACTGCCGCCATTCTTTTTTTCATCCTGCATGTGCGCTAGCGTATTAGCGCAATGGACTGCTACTATCTCACTGGAATTGATCATTCTCGTTCCACTTCTTTTCTCTTCAAGAGGCTCTCTTTTTGTAGCAATGGAACTGAATGGATCAACTTTATTTCGTAATTTCTGCATAATCATGTTAGTAATGAAAAAAACTTAAAAACCCACTTAAAACTGGAGATATGAGACTGAAAACGGGCCCGGAGGGATTTGAACCCTCGACCTGCGGATTGCACTTTTTGGAAAAAAGCGCCCAAAAACTGGCGTGCTATTTCCAAAAATAAGAGTCCGTCGCTCTACCAAGCTGAGCTACGGGCCCGTGAGAAGTTATATCTTCTTTATGAGAAACCAATATAAACTAATTGCTGGAGACGTTCTGGATGATATAGTCGCTTCCATCACTGGTTATCCTCAGTGTTCCATTATCATATGTACTGTTCCAGGAAATCCCATGCTGCTCCATGGCACGCAGATATGGTTCCCTTGAGCCTCCGTTTGCCGGAGAGTCATCTGCGCTTCCTGTGATTATCATCACTTCTGGTTCTGCTGCAAGAAGGAAAAGCGTTATGTCTTTTGTTCCTTCTCCAAGTCCATAATAAGGAGCCTGGATTATCTGCGATTTTATCTCATTTGACTTCTCACTTGCAAGCTTTTGGACTCCTCCTTTTTGCAATCCTGAGAGAAGCAAAATGGATGTATTTCCGTTTGTGACCTTTGTTACAATCGCATCATTGTTGATATCATCGAACCTGTCGGTCGGTGGCCCTATTATCTCGATCTGGATTCCATTGTATTCCCTGCTAAACCCTTCTTCGATAATTTCATGTTCTTTTACTGATTCCTTGATTGTATTTGTCAGCGAAATATATTCCTGGTCTGCGAACGTTCCTCCGTTCCACCAGAAATGCTCCACTTCAAAGTTTTCTGTAACTTCCTTGATTCCGCCATAATTTCTTGGATCTGCATTGGTTGAAATCAAAAGTTCAATATCATCAACACTTCGTGAAGTGAGAAAATCAACAACCTCGTTTCCGTTTTGTTCCGGTCCTGCATCGATCAGTATGTCCAGGTCTCCTTTTTTTATCAAAATTGAATTTCCATGTTCTGTTTTTCCTGCAATGTCTATGAAGAAAATTCCAAACGGCAAATCTGGATTGTATTCATATGTGATGTCTGTGGAGATTTCTGTTTCATTTTCCTCTGGCTCTCCCGGAAGTGCTTCTCCCTCGGTTGTCTGGTTTTGCTGCTCTTCAACTATTATTGTGACCGGAGGAGGTTCCTCGCTTTCATTTGTCTCATTGAGAACTGACTCGCGCTCGTCCCCAACACAACCAAATAGTAATAAAACAGCCAAAAGTCCAATGATAATCTTCATAATCGCACCTTTCCTTGCCTGAGGTTTTCTCGTATCTTTACTTCGAGCTCTTCTATTTTAACTCTTTCCTGTTTCCCATCATTCCTGTATCTTATGGTCACAGTGCCATCTGAGAGAGTATCATGATCAACAGTAACTGCATAAGGAACTCCGATCTCATCTCCCCGTGCATATCTTCTTCCAATGCTTCCACTGTCCCTGTAGGTTACATCAAGTCCGGCTTTCCGAAGCTGGTTTGCAATTTCTGCTGCCTTTTCTCCAAGACCGTCCTTTTTCATCAGCGGGAATATTGCAACCTGGTATGGCGCAATCGCAGGGGGAAGGTCAAACCACTCCCAGTCTTTTTCCTCACTCTTTGGCTTGTAGCAATGCTCGAGAATAGCAAGGAAGAGCCTGTCAACACCCATTGAGACCTCGACAACATGGGGCATGATTTTTCTTCCATCAACATGGACCATCAGGTCCTTTCCGCTTTTTGCTGCATGCTGGGACAGGTCATAATCAGTCCTGTATGCATTTCCGATTGTCTCAATATTTCCGAATGAAGTTTCAACTTCCATATCAATGTTTCCTTTGGAGTAGTGGGGAATTTCATTCGGATCAAGGACTCTCTGATACATCCTCTCTTCCTTGATTCCAACTGCCTTGTAAAATTCCCATTCCCTGACAAGGAAATATGCCATGATCTGGTTTGGACAGAGCTTTTTCTCAATCAGGTGCTTTGCATCCATCTCAGTTATCTCATTTCCTGCCATCACGCGCATCTTAGATGATGCGACAGCATCAAAATCATCAAACTCCCCCCTCTCAGAGTCAAAGAAATATTCAAGCTCCATCTGGGTAAATTCCCTCATCCTGACAAGACCCTGCCTTGGCGAAATCTCATTTCTAAAGCTTCTTCCAATCTGTCCAACTGCAAGCGGCAGTTTCGTTCCGTGGTTTTTGAACAATCTTGGAAATGCGGTAAATATTCCCTGTGCTGTTTCTGGCCTGTTGTATGCAGGGCGCTGGTCTCCGCCGATTCCTGTCTTGAACATAAGGTTGAACATGAACGTTTTCCCAAACTCCCCCTTGCACCTTGGGCACTGTATCTTCTGCTCTTCTACAGCCTTATCCAGGCTCTCGAGCTTTCCATCCCACTTCTCACCATGTTTGCTGTAGTGCTTCTCTTCAACAAGAGTATCTGCCCGGATCCTTGTATTGCATTTTTTGCATTCAATTACAGGGTCTGCAAAACTTGCCACATGTCCTGATGCTTCAAGCACTGCTTCCGGCGTTACTATGGATGTCTCAACCTCGTGGTATCCGTGGCTTTTGATGAATCTGCTCCTCCAAAGCTCTTCAATTTTATGTTTTATCAGAACCCCTACCGGTCCGTACTCATAGAATCCTGCGCTTGTGCTGTATGGCTCATTGCTTGGAAAGAAAAATGATCTTGATAGAGCCAGCTCTAATATTCTCTCGTGTAATTGCATAACATCTCACTTAGTCTAAGCGGTTTTAAATCGTTTTCCCAAGTAAATATCTCATGGATGTGCTCAAATGGAGGCCTCCTGACCGAAGCTCTGCACTGCAGGCTATCGATGTGGCATCCAACATGATCAAGCATGCATCAAATGGACTTCAAGAGCAAAAATATCTCGAGACTTTCAACAATTCCAGAGATGCCATGCGTTTTGCAGCTTCTGCAATCCTACTTAAAGACGGAAAGAGCGCAGATACTCTTGATGAGACTATGCTCTATCTGAAGAAGCACTATCCAAATGACATTCCAATTGAGGGCTGGAGCGCTATCGAATCACAGATTATCGGAAGTGATCCTGGCCTTCTCAATTTGATTATAAGGCTTATTGGCAAAATAAAAAAGACAAGCGCAGAAGATGATGCCAGATACGCATTAAACACTGCAATTGAATTTCTTCAAAACGTAAAGAGAATGGTGGAACTATGAAAATGATATATCTTCTCATTGTGGGATTGCTCTTTTTTGGATGTACGGCTCCTGTGGACCGTGGGAATGTAACTGAGAATACAACCACGCCCCAGCTTCCTGATGAAAATGTTTCAGAAAACCAGACTGTGGAAAATGAGACTATGCAAAACCAGACTGAGCCGGCTTCAAGCAAATATACAAGGTATAATGCAAGCAGGTTTAGTTTTGAATATCCATCCAACATGGAAGTAGATGATTCAACAGGCATTTTCAGCGGTGTCCATAACCTAAATGGCCAGACCGGAGAGATCATGATTGTTGTCTATTACAATACCATAACAACATTCGGAGAAAACCAGGACAAGATCTTCCAGGAGAATCCTTCTCTTGCAGTATCAGGCCTTCTTGAAGATGACATGGAAGCTGACCAGGCGCAGATTCTCCACCTTGCCGATGATGTCGGAGAGGTGTCAACCTACTCAATTGGCAGGGATGCAGAAATTGCAGAAGTTCCGATCAAGCTCAAGTTTCCTGATTCAAAAGTCACTTACAATGGCTATGCGTTTGATCTGTACTCTCCGGAGCGCTCTCTTCATGCGAAGGTGAGGATACTTGCAATTGATCCTGATCTTGCCGAGCATATGCGAGACAATTTCATTCTTTCCTTCAGAATGGAATAGGTTAAAACCTCTCTGAAATAAGTAAATCCTGTCATTGGTGTATTAATGGATGTTGATAAAGACTTACTTCGAAAACAATTTGCAAAAGACTGGAAGAAGCACTACAAGCTTAATATCCTTGAGCAGGAGGGCTTTTCAAGGAGAAAATGCAAGAGCTGCAGCAGGGTTTTCTGGAGCCAGAATGAACGAGAACAATGCGGAGACTCATCATGCATAGGCTATCAGTTCATAGGCGAGAGTCCTGTCAAAAAGAAACTGAACTACATAGAGACCTGGAAAGCAATTGAAAAATACTTTACCAAGAACGGCCATGGTTATGTAACTCCGTATCCTACTGTTGCAAGATGGAGGGATGACCTCTACTTTACTATTGCATCGATCAACGACTTCCAGCCATATGTTGTCAACGGAGAGCTTGAGCCCCCTTCAAATCCATTGATTGTTCCCCAGCCATGCATCAGGTTCTCTGATCTTAGCAATGTAGGAGTGAGCGGAAGGCACTATACTAATTTCGTCATGATCGGGCAGCATGCTTTCAACACTGAAAAAACCGGCGACTTCTACTGGAAGGAAGAAGCGCTTGCTCATGATCTTAATTATCTGAAAATGCTTGGAATACCAAAGGATGAGATAATTTTCCAGGAGGATGTATGGGCAGGCGGAGGAAACTTCGGGCCGTCCATAGAATACTTTGTCCGCGGCCTGGAGCTTGGAAACTGCGTCTTTATGCAGTATGAAGCGACTCCAAGCGGATCAAAGGAGCTTCCAACAAAAGTAATTGATATGGGAGCAGGGCTCAGCCGCCTTGCCTGGATCACTTCAGGAGAGCCTACAAGCTATGAAGTTGTTTTCGGACCTGTCATCCAGGGAATGAAAAAGCGCACAGGAATCGGAGTTGACAAGGATCTCTTTTTGAGATTTGCAAAGATTTCCGGAAGCCTGAATGAGGATGAGGTTCCTGATCTTGAGAAGGAAAAAGAGAGGATTGCAGGACTTCTTGGAATCAGCAAAAGCGAGCTTTTCGAATCCATTGAGCCGCTTCAAGCCCTTTATGCATCCGCAGATCACCTCAAGACCCTTCTATTTACTGTAACCGATGGAATGCTTCCAAGCAATTCAGGAGGGGGCTATAATCTTCGAATGGTCCTCCGGCGCGTGTTTGGATTTTCAGAGCGCTATTCCTATGATCTTGATTATGCAAAAGTAATAGAGGCTCATGCAGATCATCTTGAATACATATTCCCTCACCTCAAAGGAGGGGTCCAGACAACAGTTGATGTTATTGCCGAGGAGGAAAAACGCTACAAGGCAACAAAGCAAAAGGCCAGAAGCATAATATCAAACATAGTCAAGCGCTCAAAGACAATCACTACAAAGGACCTTGTCACCCTATACAAGAGCGAAGGGGTCCCGCCTGAATCAATACTTGAAGTTGCAGGAGAAAATGTCAATATTGAGATGCCAGGAAACTTCTATGATCTTGTGCGGGAAGGAGAGGGAAAAAGCTCTTCTCCAAGCAAGGCCCCATCAGTGAAAATCCTGTTTACTGACATCTCAAAGCTTCCAAAAACCAAGCCTCTCTATTATTCAAGGGACAAGGATTTCACTGCAAAGGTTCTTGATATCGTTAAAGGAAAGTATGTTGTTCTTGACCAGAGTGCCTTTTATCCGGAAGGAGGTGGCCAGGTTTCTGATGCCGGCACTATCAATGGCGTTAAGGTCAAGCATGTTACAAAGCAGGCAGGGGTCTTATTGCACGAGGTTGAGAACCCCTCAAAATTCAAGGCAGGAGACAAGGCCAAATGCTCTGTTGATCTTGAGAGGCGCCTTGCAATAGTCCGCCACCATACGGGCGCGCATATTCTCAATGCTGCATGCAGGTCTGTTCTTGGCCCTCATGTATGGCAGGGCGGATCAAACAAGGACGAGCAAAAGGCTCACCTGGATGTTACTCACTATGCCAGGATAACTCCTGAAGAAATTGCAAAGATAGAGCAGCAGGCAAACATATTCATCATGCAGAATCTTCCAATCAAGACAGAAGTGCTTCCAAGAAATGTTGCTGAATCCAAATATGGATTTTCGCTCTACCAGGGAGGAGCTGTTCCCGGTAAAGAGCTTCGTGTAGTGAGCATCGGAGACATTGATGTCGAGGCATGCGGCGGCACTCATACAATGCTTGACAGCACCGGACAGATAGGATGCTTCAAGATTGTCAAGCGCGAAGGCGTTCATGACGGAGTTGAGCGCATTGTATTCAAATGCGGACTTCCTGCAATCCAGTATACTCAGGAAAAGGAAAAGCTGATCCGGGAAGCATCATCTGTTTTAAGCGTCCAGGAATCCGAGCTTGTAAAGACTTCAGAGCGATTTTTCAATGAATGGAAGGACCAGAAGAAGAAGCTATCTAGCCTCAGCGAACTCCTTGTTCAGGAGGAGGCAAAGGAGATCTCTGCCCACAAGGGACCGCTCATGAAGATACTTGACCTTGATCCTGATTCGCTTCGCAGACTTGCCGGAAAGATAGCAAAGACAGATGATGCAGCAGTGTGCCTTCTCAATAATTCCGGAAACCTAATTTGCGCTACTGGAAAGTCTTCCAAAGTCAGTGCAAAATCCATGCTCGACAAGGTACTTGCAAAATTAGGCGGATCAGGAGGAGGCGGAATGCACATGGCACAGGGTAAAGTAAAGAAAATTGCCATAGTCGAGCTATAGCATCTGCGGCTTTTTCAAAAATTCGAATTTAGCCGGATCTGCTACGAATTCAGAGAGCAGGTCCTTGAACTTTATATTGAATTTTTCGTTAATCTGGCCTGGCGTAACCCTTTCGTTTTTGTTCACCAGATAGTTTGTGTTCTGTTCAATCTCATCAACATAGTAATAAGCAGCTCCCCTGTTTGTCTTGTAGTCTCCGTAGATTGAAGTGAATTTATCATAAACCAGATTTGACAGTACAAGGGTTTCTTCTCCCTTGTTTATTGAAACATGTCCATAGCCTGGCGGAATTAGCACAATATCCTTTTCTTCTGCATCAATTATGATTACATCAACCGTGTCATTGCTGTTTCTTTTTTGCAGGATGAACATTGCCTTTCCCTGGAGTATCTGGTAAATCTCGGCATACTCTAATCCCTCATCGTTTTTTGGATGGTAGTGCCCATGGGTCTTTGCATATTCCTCTCCCAGTTTTCTCTGCGGAATCACTGTAATGTCAAAGCGGATATCATCTTTCTTGTAGATATCTCTGTACATATAGTAGAGCTCTCCTCGCTCTGAAAGGTCTTTCCATGCAACCTCTCTCATCTGCTCATATGTCCTGATGTCTCTTGGGTGCTGAGTTCCATTAACAAAAATTACATCATCAACTATCTCAATCTTCAAAGGCTCTTCATAGATGCTCTTCTTCATTTTCCACAACCCCCTTCATTTTTTTAAATTCCGAAATTGTCGCCAGTGGCTTTTTCACCAAAAGCTTTTGTTTTTGGAATCTTTTCAGTACTAATTCAAGGAATATTAGGAACTCTGTTTTTTTAATACCCAAAGAAGCGAATCGCCTTTCCATTTTCTTGATTGCCTTGAACGATCCCATGAACAATGACAGGTCCATCGAACCATTGCCGTTCCATCCTTTTATCTCATTGCTCAAAATTTGCCTTATCAGTCCAAGTTCTGCCCGAAGTCGTCTGGTCTTCGCGCATTTGGCATCGACTCCACAATCCATATTGGCGAGTGTGTTTGCAATCCACTCCCACTCTTCTGAGTCTAGGCCTTCAGATTTAGAACTCGGAGGACTCATTTCTAATACCATGTTAGGCAATCTTCTTAAACATATTAGGCTCCGAGGTGAATGTGACAGTATTTGGGCGATTGGCAGCAAAATTCTGTAATTTTTCTATTTTTTCATAGCTCCCAATTTCTCCCCAATAATGCCGCCAAGCATACCTATTGCAAAGTTGATTATTGCTGATATCAACACTACTATTGCCAGGACAATGACTGCGACCAGAAGGACAACTGTGCTTGCAGCAGCTTCTCCGCCGAGCTGTGTTGCCAGCTCTTCTGGTATGGCATCTGGTTCAGATCCCATCACCATGATCATTGCAATTGTAAGTATTATGATGTCAAGTACTCCTATCACTACTGCACAAGTGCTTCCTGCAAGTCCTGCTGTTATCTTTGATCCTTTTCCATTGTATGTTGCCCTGAAGCCTGCATAAAGGAACAGAGAAAAATAAATCAAATAATGGAGTATGATTGGGATTTCAAACATAATAGTAGAATCTGTCAAGTTCGTTATAATGAACGTTAAGAGTAATATTATGGCAAGTATGATGTTACTTGGAATTGAAGCTTCCCAGGCATTTTTCATTTCTTTTTTGAAATCCATGTGAAATAGTCTGTTTGCAATGATTATTAAATAGCCCCGAGCGGATTCGAACCGCTGTCGGCGGGACCAGAACCCGCCATCCTTGACCACTAGACGACGGGGCTATTTGAGCATTATCTATGTAGATAAAGGAAATTAAACGTTGTGTTTTACAACAACGATCTTCATCCCCTCATCAAGTACAAAATCACTGCTTGGGAAGAGGAATTTTCCCTCACGGTAGACGGAAATTATGGTATAATCGTTTTTCTCCTGAACACTCTGCACTGTCTTTTTCTTCATCCCTCCTGTCACTTCTTTTTCAACCATCTCAATGTTCGAATCGCTAGGATCAAGCATGAGTGAGATAAGAGGGTTCTGGACCATGTTTGAAAGCTCTCTTGCAAGTGTTACCTCAGGAACAAGAGGATCAACACCAAGCCTTTCCATCAGGCTGGAATATTTGACTTCTGAAGCCCTTGAGATGACTTTTTTTGCATTGATGTGTTTTGCATAGACTGAAACAAGGAAGTTTGTCTCTTCGCTGCCTGTTACTGCAAAAACATAATCTGCCTCGCTGACCTTCAGCTCTTCGAGAAGATCAGGATCTGTCGCATCTCCAAAAACGACATTTGTATTGAATTCTCCTGCAAGATAATCGCATCTTTCCCTGTTATGGTCAACAATAGTTATCTTGTGCTTTTTTCCTAAAGAACGAAGAAGGGCAGTTCCGACTTTTCCTCCTCCAAAAACAATTACTTTCATGGTCATCTCCTTGTGATATAGCTTAGCAGTGCCAAGCTTGGGAATATTTCTATTCTACCAAGATACATTAGCAAGATTAAAAATGCCTTTCCCATCTGTCCGATTTCAGGGACGTCAACTGTTGAGAGCCCTACATTGCCAAGGGCAGAGGCTACCATGAATAATGATTCTTCAAGTGAATAATTTGCGACCATGAATGCTCCTGATGCGAACAGGAACAAAAATATGTAGGTAAAGACGAATGTCGCGCTTTCGACTATCATGTGCTCATCTATTGCTCCTCCATTGATTTTTACGACCTGCACTGATCCGGATGGAAGGAATGCGCTTTTTATGTGATTTCCGATTGCCTTGAAAATGACCAGGATTCTCCAGAGCTTTATTCCTCCTGTTGTTGAACCAACCATGCCGCCTGTGAGCATCAGAAGTATCAGAAGGTAGAGGGGGAAGCTGTGGATTATGGAAAGGTCTCCGATTGCAAATCCTCCGCATGCAATTGCTGATATTGTATTGAGTACTGTGTTGTAGAATTCTTCTCCCCCAACATATGTGATAAGGCCGATTGCAACAATTGTGATCAGGACATATAGAAGGAATTCCTCATCGAAAATGGATTTTTTCGGTATTCCCTCCCAGATGTTCCTGTAGAAAATAAAGCTGGTTGCTCCGGCAAACATCAAAATGGCAAGTGCAAATTTCTGCAAGTCTGTAAATGCAAAATCATCAAACGGGAAAAACCCTCCGTTTGAAATTCCTGCAAACGCCAGGTTTACTGATTCAAACAGGTCAATCCCAAGGAAAAACAGCAGTGCAATTCCAAATATTGTGAGGAACGCATATGTCTTGAAAATAATCCCAACTGTCTCTCCAATTCCGACTTCTGTCATTGCCCTTCCTTCTGCTTTGAGGAAACCTGTTGCCTCTTTTCCGCGCACTACTGTCAAAATAAGTACGACGATACCAAGACCTCCGACCCACTGGGTTATGCTCCTGAAGAATATCATGCTCTGAGGAAGCCCCTCAAGTGACGGAAGTGCTGAAAGCCCTGTCGAGGTCCATCCGGACATGCTTTCAAAGAATGCATCGGCAAGAGGAACTCCGTAGTATGCATATGGTATTGTTGAGATCAATGGAACAATTATCCAGGCTACTGATGTCAGGGTGAGTATCTGGCCAAGAGTCAGCGTGTCAACTTCTTTTCTCATCTCCCTCATTATGAGCATAAAAGAAGAGTTGAATGGAGTATCAGGATTCACCAGTGATCTGAGAAAATTCATGGTATTCTCAAAAAGAGATGCAACCAGGTGGGGAATTGCCGGAAATGCCAGCAAAAGTGCAGTGATTAAAATTGGTACCCATGCTCCATCTCCGACGTACAAACTATAAAAAATGGGAATAAGCATGGGAATTGATGCATAGAACATTACTGCTGTCAATTTCCTGAGGAACTCTGCCATCTGGACTATAGTTCAGATGAAACCTTTTATTCTATTGCGAATTTTCCAAGCCCGATATCAGCTACCCACAATTCCTCGCCAGAATCCTGCCCTGCTTTTGGAGCATGGATGCAAATAACTGCATCTGCCCTAACACTGTCTTCATCCAGCTTATTGTGCACAAGATCAGCTCCGCTTTTGACATCTATTGAGATCTTTTTTCCAGGCAACCGGTTGATTGTCCTGCATAATTCCCTTATATTTCCGCGAAGCGGTCCACTTGCCCCTATCCCAAGAAGCGCATCTATGACAATATCCGGCTTGAGACTTTCATCAGGAATATCTTGTTCGATTCTAATCCCAGCTTTCCTTGCCCTCTCAAGATTTGCCTTTGCAGCTTCTGTTTTTGGCTCAATTGGAATTACAACCGCAACTTCGTTTTTCTTTTGTAAATATCTGGCGCAGACAAGGCCATCGCCGCCATTATTCCCAGGCCCGCAGAAGATCAGGATCTTCTTTCCAGTTCCCATTTTGCTCTCAATCAGCTTTGCGCATTCTGAGCCTGCCCTTTCCATAAGCTCAAGAACAGTTATCCCGCTTGCAAATGCCTTTTCCTCGATCTTTCTCATTTTCCGGACTGAAATAGGATCCATGAATTCTCTAATTGTTACAAACCTTTAAATATTAGGAAAGTTACAATTTGTGTATTAATGGTGAAAATAATGGTGAGTGAAAGGGATTTACTTCATTGAAACGCTCCTTCGAAGCAACCCTTCAGTCCGACCAAGAAACTGCTTATTTCTTTTCAAAAAAATAATGAGGTGTAGACTATGAACTGTCAGTTGAAATCAGGAAGGGATGTACTTCATCCCCAAAAGGAATCTGGATCAGAAGCTGCTTGTTGAAGGCATGCAAAGCTTTGGTCTGACCACCAGAGTCAGCGTTGAATCCCCATCCAAATTTTATTATGGAATCAGCGCCTCGCGGTTTTCAGAACCGCTTGACCAGTTTGATGTGCTGATGCTTCTCTCGAAATTAAAATCTCTTGGGGCAGAAGCACAGCTGTTGATTTTTGTTGCAGGAAGATATGCACAGCTAAACGGAAGGTCCAGGGAAGAGCTTGAATACACAGAAGAGCAAAAGATCAGGATGCTCAGACAAACAAGCGCTCTTTTCGATATCCCGATAACTGTTCTTGGAACAACTGATCTTTGGTATTCTCCAGAATACTGGGAAGAAGTGGACAGCCTGAAATCGACATCAGGCATAATTGACCAGAAAAGGTCCGGGCCATTATTCTCAACTGTCTCTGATTCATTTGAGTATGAAATCTGCCAGGCACTTTCTCCAGGACTCAGTTCTGCCCTGGCAGACATTCCAGCCCCGCAGTTATACCGTCTTTTTGAAGTTGCAGAAGCGTCATATCTAAAAAAATTCTATGAAGTTGATGCAAAAATAGGGCCTGGCGCGGAGCAGGAGTATGATCGCTTCATCGGGGAGTTTATGGACATCATCCAGCTGCAGCAGCCAGTTGATTTCAGAAACAGGCCAAAATGCATCAAACCAGTGACTCCATATATCGGAAAGCAGGGGGAGCAGAGGATTTTTGTCTCTGATTCAAAAGAGGATGTCAATAAGAAAATTTCCAATCTTGCGCAAAGGGCAAGCGGACAGCCACTTCTTTTTGCAGGAGTTCTCAACTGTTTTGTGCGTCTCTCTGCCCTTGCAGTTGAGGCAGCATCACTCCAAGATTCTGCTCCGGTTACATTTGCAAACAGGCAGGTGTCTGATGGACTTTCAGTTATCCAGGGTTTCGAGAAGATGGGAACAGATCGTTTAACTAGATTTGCTCCGATAGTATCTGAATGTCTCTGGGCATATCTCATCCGTCCATTGCAAGCTGAATTAAAGAAAGGGGGGATAACACTATGATAGGAATACTTGGTGGCATGGGGCCGGAGAGCACGGCAGACACATACATGAAGATGATCAGCTACTGCCAGAAGAAATA